>DLTS01000097.1:8837-14827 GCA_002501485.1 Acidimicrobiaceae bacterium UBA7830 | reverse complement strand
GTCCATTTCCATCGGCGGGTACATGCCATCGGCGTAGTAATCAAGGTGTCCCGAGGTTGAGAACAACTTGCCATTCGCGAGATGCGGAGTGAACACAAACTGATAGCCACCACGTTCATGACGCTCTCGGCTGTAGTCCTCCATCATTCGGCGGACCGTGGCGCCTTTCGGGTGCCAGATGGCGAGACCGCCGCCGAGTTCTGACGGAAAGCTCAGAAGATCAAGTTCTGTGGCGAGGCGACGATGATCGCGTTTTGCCGCTTCTTCTAACTGGGTGAGGTGCTCTTCGAGAGCGCCTTTCGATTCCCATGCGGTGCCATAGATACGTTGCAGCATTCGTGCTTCTTCGGAACCACGCCAATACGCCCCAGAGGTTCGCTGCAACGCAAAGTGTTTGAGCTTTCCAGTGCTTGGCACATGCGGACCCACACACATGTCAACGAATGTGTCCGAATTGCGATACGCGCTGATGACATCGCCTGCCCCCACCTCACCTGCGTCGAGTGCATCGCCGCCGGCACTCGTCACCCGCTGGATGATTTCACACTTGTACGGTTGATCAGCGAAGAGCTCAAGAGCCTCCTCAGGAGACATCTCAGACCGAATAAATGGCTGATCTTCTTTGACGATGCGTTCCATTTCTTTCTGAATGTCAGCAAGGTCATCATCAGAGAAAGTTTTTCCGTTAGGCAGATCGAAGTCGTAGTAAAAACCATGTTCGATCGCAGGACCAACAGAAAATTTGGCTCCCGGAAAAAGCCGGGTGACTGCCTGCGCTAGGACATGAGCCGTCGAATGGCGTAAAACATGTCGACCTTCATCAGTATTCGCAGTGATGATTGCGACCTCTTGACCATCACTCAGGCCCGCAGTGATATCAGTTTCGACACCGTCAACTACTGCGGCAACTGCAGCCTTGGCGAGACCAGACCCGATCGACTTGGCGAGATCGAGCGCTGTTGCACCCTGCGCGAGTTCACGTGAGGAACCGTCAGGAAGCGTGACCGAGAGCATTGACATACGCCCCGAAGTCTACGAGCCTAAGACCCGCGCAACACGAGATCATCCGGCGACTAGATCAATACCGAGTAGCGCCGCCGCGGCAGTTGCATCCCTGCCTTCGCTCACGGCCGAATCAATATGGGCGCAGGCGTCAGGGGTGTCGAGGTCATCGTCTAACGCAGCACGCACTGCGTCGATGAGCGCCTCATCGTCATCACCTCCGACACTCCCCTGCCAACGAGCCAGCCGCTCATTCGACGATGGCATGAGATTGTCATGCCATTCCCACTCGGTTCGATAGTGATGCGAGATGATGCCGAGTCGAATGGTTCGGGGATCCCACACTTCACGCAAAGCGTCGATGAACACGAGGTTGCCGAGACTCTTTGACATTTTTTCGCCATTTTTTGAAATGAGAGCGGCATGCATCCAATGGTCAACAAACGGAGTGTTTGTTGCTGATTCAGACTGGGCCCGCTCACATTCGTGATGAGGGAAAATGAGGTCAGCTCCCCCGCCATGAAGGTGCACATGCTCGCCGAGTTCACGTAACGCAAGAGCGCTGCATTCGACATGCCAACCGGGACGCCCAGGACCCCACGGGGTTTCCCAAGCCGGTTCGTCGGCAGCCGAAGGTTGCCAGAGAACAAAGTCGAGCGGATTTCGTTTCTGAGGGTCGTCGATATTGCCGCCACGCAATGCCGCCAATCGCAGCATTTCTTCTTGTGGGTAGCCACTGACTGCACCGAATGTATCGAACGTGCTCACATCGAAATAGACCGAGTCTCCGCTGACGTATGCATGCCCTTCGTCAAGGACTGCTTGGATGAACTTGCGGATGTCAGGAATCGCTGAAGAGGCGCGCGGCGCAGCGTGAACCGGGAGAACATTGAGGGCCTCCATGTCGGCGTTGAAGCGCGCTTCTTCCCCTGCTGCAAGGTCGAGATAGTGAACACCGAGTTCGCGGGCCTTCGCGAATAATGGATCATCAACATCGGTGACATTTCGAACACACCGCACTTCATGCCCAAGATCAATCAGTCGTCTGATCACTACGTCATAGGTGAGAAACGTCGATGCATGACCCAAGTGCGTTGCGTCATAGGGCGTGATTCCGCAGACGTACATCAACACTTGCTGCGGCGGCGAGAACGGTACGACCTTGCGCCGCGCAGTGTCATACAACATCATTGACATCTCAACACCTCAGTTCGACAGGCTGGTGTCTCGAATACCGGTGAGTTTTGGTGCGACCCTCGTGCGGTATCGGACGTTGAGTTGAAGCAGTACCGCAGTAAACGCCTCGATTGCGGTCGCATTCGACAACTCACCGGCGTCAAGCGGGCGACAGCCAGGAATTTTTCCGACGATTTCGCTCACCGTTTCGACTGCGTTCGGATCATCGCCACAGATCAATACGTCTGAGTCGATTGGCTCGCCGAGATGTCCCAGTTCTTTTGCCGGCAGGTGGTGAAATGCAGCAACGACACGGCTCTCTGGCATGGCCGCCTGTACATGCGCAGCAACACTCCCTCTAGGTGGAACGAGCGGTTGAAATTCGGGGCCGACTTTGACTAAGGCATTCGCCATGCTCACGAGCACCTTGCCCTTCAATAAGTCTTCGAACTCTTTCGCCGTCGTTGCAGCTGAATCCCACGGTGTTGCGATGACCACTAGATCGCATGCCGCTGCTGCTTCGTTGTCGCCGTAACCAAGTAGTGATACCAATTCTGGGTTGCTTTCGATCGCCCGGTCGCGCGCCTCCATCGCTCGGTATTTGGAGCGGGACCCGATGACACATTCGTATCCCACGCTTGCGAGACGCGCCGCAAGAGCCGAGCCCGCAGGTCCGCTTCCTCCGATCAATCCGATCTTCATCTCGCCATTGTCGCACACGGCAGGTCGAAAATGGCGAGACAATCAACTGGTAGGTGGAGCAGTTCTTCGACATGAACGAAGCCCGTTAAGCATTCGCAATGTCGGCTACGTTGCATGCATGGGAATTCTCGACGGAAAAAATCTGGTCATCACCGGAGTCCTCACCGACGCCTCTCTTGCATATGGGGTGGCAGAGATTGCCAATGCCGAGGGGGCGAACCTCATTCTGACCGGTGCTGGGCGGGCACTGTCTCTCACGAAGAGGACCGCTCGAAAGATTGACCCAGAGATTGAAGTATTGGAACTCGATGTCACCGTTCCCGAACACGTAGAGGCCGTACGAAACACGGTGAGCGAACGTTGGGGCCGAGTAGACGGGGTCTTACATGCCATTGGCTTTGCACCGGCATCATGTCTCGGAGATGACTTTTTCGGTGCGCCTTGGGAAGACGTCGCAACAGCAATGCATATTTCGACCTACTCACTGAAAACGCTCGCTGACGCATTCGTTCCGTTGATGTCAGACGGCGGGTCAATCGTCGGTTTAGATTTCGACAATTCGCAAGCTTGGCCCGCCTATAACTGGATGGGTGTGGCGAAGTCCGCCCTTCAAAGCCTCTCGCGCTACTTGGCGAAAGAACTTGGGCCAAACAACATCCGGTGCAATCTTGTCGCTGCGGGCCCCGTGCGAACGATGGCGGCGAAATCAATCCCCGGCTTCGCTCTATTCGAAGACACTTGGGACGGGCGGGCACCGTTGGGGTGGGATGTCAACGATCCTCTGCCAGTTGCGAAGGCCTGTGTTGCGTTGTTATCCGACTGGTTCCCGGCAACGACCGGAGAGATCATTCACGTTGATGGCGGTTATCACGCGGTCGGGGCGTAACCCGAACGCGTTCACCCGATCGTCGCAGTGATTTCCTCAGCGACGTCGGCGGTCAGCAATGGGATGACATCGAGTGCTGCAAAGTTCTCCGTCACCTGCGAAGCCCGGCTCGCACCGGTAATCACTGTTGACACCATTGGATGCAACGTGCACCACGCAATTGCTAGTTGAGCAATTGAGCAGCCAATACGGTCAGCGATGGGGCGCAACCGCTCAATTCGGGCAAGGGCAGCTTCATCACTCATTCGAGAACGAAGCCACTCGTAACCCGAAAGCGCGGCACGTGAGTTCTCAGGAATTCCATCTCGGTACTTGCCAGTAAGCAACCCCGACGCAAGCGGACTCCAAATCGTATTTCCATAGCCCGTTTCGGAATGAAGCCGCTGATACTCCCGCTCGACTTTGCGGCGCTCTAAAAGGTTGTACTGCGACTGTTCGGTGACAGGAGCGTGCAAATGATGCAGTTGAGCAATCGCTATTGCGTGACGGATCTCGTCGGCGGACCACTCGCTCGTACCCCAGTACAGCGCCTTGCCGCTTGACACCATGTCGCTCATCGCCCACACGGTCTCTTCCATTGGAGTGTTGGGGTCAGACCGGTGGCAGTAGACCACATCAACAAAATCCATTTGCAGGCGTTCGAGAGAGGCGTCAATCGCCTGCATCAGATACTTGCGGTTGAGGGTGTTGCGCATATTTGGGTCGTCTCCGTGGATACCCCAAAACAGCTTTGTCGTGGCAACGTAAGACCAGCGCGGCCACCCGAGATCACGAAACACTCGACCCATGATTGATTCGCTTCGACCGCCGGCGTAGGCCTCTGCGTTATCGAAGAAATTGCACCCCGCATCGTGCGCTGCCTGCATGCATTCAAGCGCAGGATCGTCTGCCATCTGCGTATCAAACGTCACCCATGAGCCGTACGAGAGAACGCTCACCTTGAGGCCGGTCGCACCGAGCCTGCGGTATTCCATGTTGTCTTCCGGGATTGCCATGTGTTGAACGTACAGGCAGATTCCAAGCAACTCCTAATCAGAGCCAGCTGATGGCCGAACCCGTATGCCTCGTTCTGCCATTAGCGCTTTTGCCTCTGCAATGGTGTGTTCACCGAAGTGGAAAATTGATGCGGCGAGCACCGCGTCAGCGTTACCTTGCAACACTCCATCGGCGAGATGCTCAAGTGTTCCGACACCACCGCTTGCGATGATTGGAACCGATACTTCCTGCGAGATGCGCGAATTTAGCGAGTGATCGAACCCTTCCCGGGTTCCGTCGCGATCCATCGAGGTGACGAGTAGTTCACCGGCGCCGAGCTCGACCGCTGTCGCTGCCCATTCGATGGCGTCAATGCCAGTTGGGGTGCGGCCGCCGTGAAGAAAGACCTCGAACGATCCACTTGGGGTCTGGCGGGCATCGACTGCGCAGACCACACACTGGGTGCCAAAGACATCAGCAATTTCTGAAATGAGTTCACGACGTTCGACGGCAGCGGTGTTCACGCTCACTTTGTCGGCTCCCGCTCGCAGCATTCGCCGCGCATCGTTCAGCGTACGGATTCCACCGCCCACGGTGAACGGCAAGAAAACCTGCTCTGCGACCCGTTCCACCATTTCGATCGTCGTTGTTCGATGATCACTCGATGCAGTGATATCCAGAAAGACGAGTTCGTCCGCTCCCTGAGTGTCGTAGCGTTGAGCGAGTTCAACCGGATCGCCAGCGTCACGAAGTCCGACGAAATTAACCCCCTTCACCACGCGACCTTCGGTGACATCAAGGCACGGGATGACCCTCGCCACACGATCGTTCATTGCAGCACCGCCACTGCGTCAGTCACGGCAAAGCGACCCTCGTAGATTGCCTTGCCCGCAATTACTCCTGCGAGGCCATCCATGGTCGAGAGTGCACGAATGTCGTCGAGGGATGACACTCCGCCGCTCGCAATAACGGGAATCGTCGTCGACGATGATGCCATTGCCAGACCCTCAAGATCTGGACCAACGAGCATGCCGTCGCGGGAAATATCGGTGATCACAAATGCATCCGCAGTCGGATACAAGCTCAACGCGTCATACAGTTGAAGGGTTGATGCCTCCGTCCAGCCCTCGAGTGCAACGACTCCGTTGCGATGATCGAGACCGACCGCAATTGGTAACACCGGGGCGCACCGAGCAACGAGGTTTGGATCGCGAATTGCAGCCGATCCCATCACTACCCGAGCAACCCC
>DLTS01000097.1:0-8453 GCA_002501485.1 Acidimicrobiaceae bacterium UBA7830 | reverse complement strand
GCCATCCCGTCGAGTTCTTTCGCCACTGCTGCGATGAGAGGTCGATTTACCGGACCGTCCGCTCGTGCGGCATTCAGATCAACGATGTGGACCCACTCTGCGCCGGCATCGACAAACGAGGTGGCAACCCCGACGGCATCTTCTCCGTACTCTGTCGACGCCCCATAATCACCTTGGGCGAGTCGCACAACTTTGCCATCGAGTAGATCAATAGCCGGAAAGAGTTTCATCGGGTGATTCCCTCATGTGAGAGCCAACGACTCAACATCGCCAACCCGGCACGGCCTGACTTTTCGGGGTGAAACTGAACGGCGAGCACATTGTCGTGACGACATGCAGCGGTGACCGACCCCCCATAGTGCACTGTTGCGGTAACACCAGCGGCGTTTTCAGGGTGCGCAGAAAGCGAGTGGACAAAGTACATCCATTGTGGGTCGCCATCAGGGGACAACACCGGGTCCGCTGTGCCGATAATCAGTTCGTTCCATTGCATTTGCGGCCTCCGGACCTCTTCGGGGAGGTAGCGAATCGTTCCACCTAAGACTCCCAGCCCGTTAACACCCGGCGCTTCCTCAGACGAATCGAAGAGCATCTGCATTCCTACACAAATGCCTAAGAATGGGCGCCCGCTCTCCACGACGTCATGGACGACACCATCAAGATCTCGTTCTCGAAGCGCGTTCATGCAGGCGCCAAAATTTCCGACTCCCGGTAACACAACACCAGCCGCAGAAGTAATGACATCAGCTGAGTCAGTCAGGACTGCGTCTGCTCCGAGAGCACGAAGTGCTTTTTGCGCAGAGTGAAGATTTCCAATGCCGTAGTCAATGACGGCAACCGTCATAAGACGTTCCTCAAATCGCCGCGCATCACAGCACGCCCTTCGTTGATGGCACAGATGCACCCTCAACTCGCACAGCATCTCTCAGCGACCTCGCAAGCCCCTTGAATGTCGCTTCAATAATGTGATGGACATTCCTGCCGCGTACGAGTTCGACGTGCAGCGTCATCATCGCCGATGTTGCGAACGATGAAATGCTGTGTTCTGCGAGTTGTGGATCGAATGGCGGATTTCCTAATGGCAAAACCTCAGGGATGTCCACTTCCCACTGCGTAAACGGTCGACCCGAAAGATCGAGCGCGATGTCAATGAGGGCCTCATCAAGCGGATAGCGGCCACTCGCAAACCGACGAATGCCGGCCTTATCGCCTAGGGCCTCTGCAAAACACTCTCCGAGCACGATCGACACATCTTCGACTGTGTGATGACTGTCGATATGGAGATCGCCAGTCGCATGCACCGTGAGGTCAAAACCTCCGTGCCGGCCCAACTGGTCGAGCATGTGATCGAAAAATGGAAGTCCCGTCGAAATATCGGTTAATCCCGAACCATCGAGGTTGATTTCGATCTCGATAGAGGTCTCGGCGGTTTTCCGCTCTCGTCGAGCAATCCGTGCAGACATGACTACATCATTCCGTCTCTAGCGCTGATTGCAAACCTGCAAGAAACGCGTTGTTTTCGTCTTCGGTGCCAATTGTCAGACGGAGCCATCCCTCGAGTCGAGGCCACGAGGAACAGTTTCGAACAAGCACACCATGGCCGAGCAGAGCTTTCCACATGGCATCCGCCTCTCGCCGGGTCTTGAACAAGACAAAATTCGCAAAACTTGGACTCACGTCGACACCAAGTTCGATCAACTCTTTTTGAACTCGCTCGCGCTCTGAAACGATGAGTGACACACGCTCATTCATGTCGTCAGTGAACTTGAGTGCAAGTTCACCGGCGATCTGTTTCACCGAGTCAAGGTGATACGGAAGCACAGCAGTCCAGAGATGATCGATGACATCGGGAGATCCAATGAGGTAACCAAGTCGCAAGGCGGCAAGGCTCCACGTCTTTGAAAATGTTCGGGAGACCACAATGCGATCGGAACTCAAGGCGCGATCGATTGCTGACCACGAGGAAAATTCTGCGTAGGCCTCGTCGACGACAAGCATTGCGTCAGTGGCTTCTCCGATGACGTCAATCATCGATTCGTCATCGCACTGACCAGTCGGGTTGTTTGGCGAGGAGAGAAACACGAGATGCGGTTGAACCTCTCTCAGCACCTCTCGCACGCGATCGCTGTCGAGGGTGAAGTCTTTATTCCGTTCGATCACGATGACCTCAGAACCCAAAATCTGGGCGATCTGAACGTGCATCTGGTAGCCGGGCTCAAAGACGACCACACGACGTTCTGGACCGGCGTACGCAAGCAGGACGGTCTGGAGTACTTCATTCGAACCGTTCGCAACAAAGAGTTGCTGTGGTTGAACACCGTGGTATGCGGCAAGATGATCTCGTAAGCGTGACGCTGTGCGGTCGGGGTATCTGTTCCACGAAACGTCCTGAATGGCCTCGGTGAACTCTGAGACAAACGCTTCTGGGGGCGGAAACGGCGATTCATTGGTGTTAAGCCGGATGGGAACATCGACCTGCGGCGAGTGATAGCCAGGCATCGCTGCAATTTCTGGTCGTAACTCAGGCACGCCAACAGGCTACTGACATTGACTCATCACCGAATGCGACTCTGAGAACAACTTTTCTCATCATTTTCGAATACGGTTCCGAGCGTGGATATAGACCTCGTTGCGTTCAGTGCCGAACTATCGGCCCTCGAAGAGCACTTGTCGCGTTGCCGCGATCGCGTTGAGGGTCTCATCACTCCACTCCGCTCAAGCGAGCGTGAAGATATTCTCTCACCCCTCTACGAATCGGAGCGCTTACTTCGAAGCGCCGAGCGAGCGATCTCCCGCGCCGAACGTGCAACCCGCTAGCGCTCTTGTCTAAACAGGTAACCTCAGGCGGGTGACGCAACCGCCCGCTCTCTCACTTGCCTTTGCAGGGCTGGTTGAAGCGGATATTCGCCCTACGCTCCTTCATTTCTGTGACGAGGTTGAACGTCATCATGGTCACAGAATTCTTTCTGATCAGTTGCGCTTAGATGTGCTCGATGAGACATCTTCTCACCCGCCTGTGGTGGCTATGGCAAAGGTCGACAGCGTGCTGGCTGCCGTTTCGATCGCTAGCAGGGCCAATGACGGGTGGACGTTAGAGGTTGTGTGCCAGCACGACCATGATCTTGCCCCGGCGCGCGACATCATTCGACTTGTGGTGAACGGCGTTACCGACCTCTTGCAGACCGAGAATCCGGTTCGCATCACGTGGTGGGCACGAGCGCATGATCCGTGGGTGGAGCACATTGCCTCCGCTCTCGGATTCATCGAGTATCGACGGCTACATCAAATGCGAATTTCGTTAACAACCGAAATCGCAGCGCGCTTTCATGATGGTGCAGCGGGAACCCGTGGTTTCATTGTTGGTAGCGATGAGCATGAGTGGCTCTCAGTGAACAACGCTGCGTTCGCCGACCACGAAGAGCAAGGCGGCTGGACGCATGAGCAATTGGAACGACGCGTGAGGGCGCCGTGGTTTCTTGCCGATGACCTCCGTCTTCACCCTGTTGCTGGGTCCATCACTGGGTTTTGCTGGACCAAGCGACATGAACCTGACTTACATGAGCCCCAACTCGGTGAAATCTACGCAATAGCTGTCGACCCCTCGCAGGTCGGTCAGGGTTTGGGCAAACAGATGGTGATGGCCGGATTTAGTCACCTTGCCCGTGCAGGAATCTCTATTGGGATGTTGTACGTCGACGCCGACAATACGGCGGCGATGGCCCTATACGAATCGATCGGCATGGAGGTCCACCACACTGATCGTGCCTACCGTTGGTCGGGACCACCATCGATATGAGCATTTCGCAGCCCAGGTACGGAGTTGACAGGCAGTCACTTGCGAACCTCCTCGACGGCGAGCCCTCGTATCGCGTTGACCAGGTTTGGAAAGCCCTATACGGCGACTGCGGACCGTCGTCAACGTGGACAACCTTGCCGATGACATTGCGAGCCACACTTGAAAAGGAGCTCCCACCATCACTCACCGAACTTCATACCAGTGAGGCTGACGATGGGCTCACAACGAAGTTCCTTTACGAGGTGGACGGTGGCGCTCGCATCGAGTCAGTGCTCATGCTGTATCCAGATCGAGCAACAGTCTGCATTTCATCACAAGCGGGATGCGCAATGGGCTGCACCTTTTGCGCAACGGGCCAACAGGGTTTCAACCGACATCTCACCTCGGCGGAACTCGTTGAGCAAGTCGCACGGGCGAAGTACGCAGCCCACCGGCAAGGCCGCCGGCTCTCAAACGTGGTGGTGATGGGTATGGGTGAACCCCTCGCTAACGAAGATGCGCTCTGGCCTGCGATGACCGCAGTGCACGATGGTTTCGGCCTCTCCGCTCGCCATCTCACCGTGTCGACGGTTGGCCTCGTTCCTGGAATCCTGCGACTTGCCGACCGTCCTTTGCCGGTAACTCTCGCAGTCAGCTTGCACGCCGCCCACGATGATCTCCGCAACACCTTGATTCCAATGAATCGCCGCTACCCCATCGATGAGCTTCTTGACGCATGCTCACACTACGTATCGCAACGAAAGCGTCGAATGAGTTTCGAATGGGCGATGATCGATGGCGTCAACGACTCAGTTGAAGAGGCTGCGGCGCTCGCTGAACTCTGTCGTCGACTTCGTCCAATCGCGCATGTCAATCTCATTCCGTTGAATCGAACCGCTGGCTACGAGTATCAGGGTTCCCGACGCTCACAGATCGAGAAATTTCAAGGGGTACTCACTCGTCGCGGAGTGGACGCCACCGTCCGTCGAAATCGAGGCAATGACATTGATGCTGCATGCGGGCAACTTGCTGCAATGACGCCGGTGACGATTACGAAAAGTGCTGCTCAGACGTGAGCGACGTCTTGGTGAAACTCAGCCATGTGGGATTTTCGCGGGGTGAGCGAGACATTCTTGCCGACATCAACCTCGAGATCGCTTCAGGAGAGCGTTGGCTTGTGGTTGGTGGTAACGGCAGCGGCAAGTCGACGCTGCTGCGGATGATGGCGTTACGAGAACATCCGTCAGCGGGCGCAATTGATGTACTCGGGGAACGTCTCGGTCGGATGGACGTTCGAGCAATGCGACGACGAATTGGGTTTGCGGCCCAGGGACTCACCGATCAACTTCGACCCAAGCTGCAAGCAATCGACGTGGTGGTGACAGCGTTACATGCAGCGCTCGAACCATGGTGGCATCAATATTCAGAAGACGATGTCGCAAATGCCCATGAGAAACTTGATCGGCTGGGCATCGCCCATCTTTCTCACCAGACCTTTGGCACCCTCTCATCAGGCGAACGTCAACGTGTGCTGTTGGCCCGAACACTCATGAATAACCCAGCGCTCATCATTCTTGACGAACCTTTCGCAGGCCTCGACCTCGTCGCCCGAGAAGACCTCATCGATGCGCTTGGCAGCCTTACCCAAGACGGTTCGATTGGCGCTTTGGTTCTTGTCACTCACCACCTTGAGGAAGTCCCCCAAGGAATGACCAACCTATTGTGCCTTCGCGATGGCGCCACAATCTTTAGTGGCTCGATGTCGTCAGGAATGACGAGTGCGACGATGTCTGACACCTTTGGAGTAAATCTCTCCGTAACTGCCACTCAAGAAGGCCGCTTAAGAGCCGTTGCAACCCACGGCGCTTGAGAATCTCGGCCAGGTCAATGCGTCTGCTGGACTAACTCTCGAAGGTGCTCAACCGCAGCATCGAGGCCGCTGTGGAGCGCGTCTTCGACCGGACCCGGAGTCCACATCGTTCCCTGATACTCAAGAACAGCCGTTACCGAGGTCTGCGCACCAACGTCGCTCACGTCGAAACGCAATTCCCAATGTGCATGTTTCCGGCCGTCGGACTCATTGCGAGAGAACATGATGTGTTCGTCGTTGTCGATTGAACGCTCCATCCGGAGTTGTTTCGAGCGTGCGAACGGCCCGATCGAAACCCTGAGTTCGACGATCCAGTGCTGTTCACCATCTTGCTCCACCGACGAAACGATCGGCACCCACTTCGGATACGTCGAAAGATCTCGCAGCAACGGGCGAACAGCCTCCGTTGATGCGGCAAACTCAACTGTGCGAGAAACGGTGAAAGCCATTGCGATGGTCAGTCGTGAAAAAGCGGAGTGCCTCGGAAGGCCCGAGACAGCAATGGAGATAGTGTTTGCGGGCTCTCACTCGGTTGTGCGTCACTTTCGACTATTGGGCGTTCATCTCGGGAGCCGCTCGGGAGATCGGCCTCAAATAATGATGACTGTGGTGCCGTCGCTTTCGATATTCTGCGTCGGCGCCGCAACGGTTTCTCTGCGCGCTCACCGATAGGCCCAGGTCGAAACAACCTCAGCGTCGGATCTCGGCGGTCATCAATTGTCCAACCCTTCGGAGCAGTGAGTCGTTCGCCATGTTGCAGACAAAGACCAGTTGATGATGAGTCGGAAGGCACGTCAAGCCACACCACAGCCACAACAGGATCAAACCCGTAACTCAGCGCCATGGGCTGAGAACATCCCGGACGATCACATGAGGCCACATTCGTAGGGTAGGCGACTCAGCGCAATGAGGAGAACACTTCCTTAATGAGTGGGCGATACGGGCCTCGATCCCATGACCTCCACGGTGTGAACGTGGCGCTCTTCCAACTGAGCTAATCGCCCTCAGCACCGGCGAGGCTACCAGCCGCTCGTGTCGAGAACTCACGTCAGCCTGGCGATACGGAGAGACAGGCGTATGGACCTCCAGCAACATTCCACGCGGTCTCGTCTGGCACTAGCGGCAAGATTGCTGGCACCGTCAACACAAATTTCTCACAACGTTCGTCGACCATTTGCAGAAGCTCCTCGGCCGTTGGAAATTGCGAGGACGACCCGTTGAGGACCCCAACTTTCAACACATACGCTGCGACTCCCCCACCGCTTGACGCCCTCTCGAGAACGTCACCGCATTCGGCAAGTGGAAAGGAGGTGATCGACAAGCCAATGTCATTTTCGGGCAGAAAGAAACAGTCACCAACCGTGAGATCTTGGATCGTCACGTCACGCTGTGAGGAACCGATCAATGCAAATGAAACGATCACTGCGACCGTCACAGCAATCGCTGCACCACCAACTACTCGAGACACACTCGACCCATACCGAGTTGATCGAGGAATCCTGGTGCACCATCTGCGCACACGGCATCGAGCGGAACTAGTTGCTTCACAACTTCGCTCTCAGCCTGATCACACGGCACCTCAACCGCAAACAACGCTTCATTGATCACGACGCACGAGCCCGATTGGATGACACCATCAGGTGGCGAGTCAACTTCTGGACCTGCGAAGAGCGAAAGCACCACGATTGCCGCTGCACCAACCGCAGAAGTGATCACAACGCCACGCCACGGAAACGAGACCGGCCTGGAGATCACGGTTGGAGGTGGCATCGGCGCCGTGTTGTTGGCGTGCGGACGAGCCTGCGTCGTGCCCTGAACCCGTTGGGGCTCACTGGTGAGAGTTCGATAGGCCTCGTTCAACGCCGCCATCTCGTCGCTGTGCCGACCATCGTCGACATCAGGGTGTACTTTGCGAGCAAGTCGCCGGTAGGCCGCCCGAATTTCGACTCGGCTTGCGCCTCGGCGCACGCCTAAGACGTCATGCGGGTCTCGTTGAGAGTTCATGAAAGTGGGGGTTAGAGCGGGTCATTCGGCGATGTTGACCATCACATGCTTGATTCGGGTGTAGTCCTCGAGCGCGTACGAAGACAGATCTTTTCCGTAGCCCGATTTCTTGTAACCGCCATGCGGCATTTCAGCGACGATCGGGATGTGGGTATTCACCCAGACGCAACCAAAATCAAGGTCTCGGGCACATCGCATCGCTCGGGCGACATCAACGGTCCATACGCTCGAGGCAAGCCCATACTCAACGCCGTTTGCGTAGCTCAGTGCCTCGCTTTCGTCTGAGAACTCTTGCACAGTGATCACCGGGCCAAAGACTTCTCGTTGGCTCATCTCATCATCTTGTCTGAGACCAGCGATCACCGTTGGAGCAACGAAGTAGCCACTTGACCCGACCTGCGCACCGCCGGCGGTGACCGAGGCGTGAGAAGGAACACGATCGAGAAATCCGAGCACATGCGAAAGCTGGTTGCTGTTGTTCAACGGCCCGCACAGAACGTCCGCTTCAAACGGTGTGCCAACCTTCGCATCCTGCGCCTGAGCGCTCAACGCGTCAACAAAATCCTGACGGATTGAGGAATGGACGAGCACCCTTGTCGCCGCCGTGCAGTCTTGACCTGAATTGAAGTACCCCGCAACCGCAATCGCTTCAGCAGCAGCAGGGACATCGGCGTCGTCGAACACAATGACCGGCGCCTTCCCGCCGAGCTCCAAATGCACACGCTTCAAATCAGATGAGGCAGCTTGAGCGACCTCCGTGCCCGCCCTCACCGAGCCCGTCACTGAGACCATCGATGGAGTCGA
>DLTS01000028.1 GCA_002501485.1 Acidimicrobiaceae bacterium UBA7830 | reverse complement strand
CCATGGTGTGGAGGAACGTGCTGCGATGTGAGTACACGACACCTTTGGGGTTTCCCGTCGTACCTGAGGTGTAACACATGCTCGCCGCACGGTGCTCGTCAACCGTTTTCCATTCGACTGGAGCCGAGCTCGCCAAAAGATCTTCGTAATTCAACAACTCAAACCCTGAAAGGTCGTCCGGGATGTCGCCGTCACCGTCATCGATGAGCACGAGATGCTTCAACCGCTCGAACGTCGGCAGCAACGGAGCGAGCAACGACAGCAACGAGCGATCAACAAAAATCACTTCGTCATCAGCATGGTTCACGATGTAGGTGAGTTGTTCTGGAAACAACCTGATGTTCAACGTGTGCAGAACCCGACCGGTGCACGGGGCGGCGAAGTACAACTCAAGGTGTTGCGCAGTGTTCCAAGAAAAGGTCGCCACTCGCCCGTGCTCAGAAATCTCCAGAGCGTCGAGCACGCCGCCTAACTGCCGCGTCCTTGTCGCCCACTCGCCGTAATTCGTCCGCTCGAGACCGTTTGCTGTCGCCGTCAGCAATTCTTTGTGAGGGTGATATAGCTCCGCTCGATCGAAGAGATGAGAGATGTTCAGTGGTACGTCTTGCATGAGGCTTTGCATGACGTGAAACGCTAACCGAATCGGAAACCCAGGCAGAACGGCTGACAGATATCGTTTAAATGTGACCTCAGAACCAACAGACGGGATCCCGCTCCGCGCTTGGTGGGGCCGAGCGTCGATCGGTGCTTTCGTCGCCCTTGTGATCTGTACCAACATTGCAGCGATCACATGGGCTCGCCTCGTGTTGTCATCACCCGAAACGCTCCTCGTGCTGTCATCAAGAAATCGCTATCTCGCTCTTGTGCTCGGTACCGACATCAGCGGAGCTGCCTACTGGCTCATCGGGAGTTCACGCATCGCAGTTGCGTTCGTTGTCTGCCACCTCGCCGGGCGTGCCTACGGCGATCAGATTCTCGCCCTGTTCGTCAAATACCTTGGCGTGGACGAGCCGACGATTGCACGACTTCGAGCAGGTTTTACGAGAGCTGACTGGGCCCTGATCCCTTTCTTCGTGGGCTCGAATATCGTTGCTGCAATCAGCGGTATCCAGCGCACCGCACCAGCCCGACTCGCCGCTTTGATCGCGATCGGTCTCATCGCACGCCTTGCCCTCATTCAATGGCTCGCAAATATCTTCAACGAGCAACTTACCGATGCAATCAATGTGCTTCAGAAATACTCGTGGTGGTTTGTCGGCGGTTCCATCGTTCTGGTCTTTCTTGCAAACGCAAGAAATGTTCGACGCCCCTGAGTCTTCCTATGCTTCCTGTCAGCGTTCGATAGCGGACATAGAACCCATAGCGAAACCTAGGGCAATATACATACCTACGAGTGTTCGAAATGCGGGATGTCGGTAAATGCATCCTGTGGCACCTGCAACATCCCCTCGAGAACGATGTCCCCACCCGAGATGATGGTTCAACCGTGCAGATCTCAAAATGCCCTGGCTGTGAAGGAAAAATCAAGTCACCTCTCTGCTGCGGCATCGACATGTCTTTCACGCTCGGCTGACACCAGCCAGCAAAGCTCCTCGTCGCTCTACAGAAGCGTCTCCAAACCCACAACGAGGCCTGAGGCCTCCTTGATCCTTCTGCACGCAAGCACCACTCCGGGCATAAAACTCGTGCGGTCATACGAATCTTGCCTAATGGTCAACGTCTGTCCCTGAGCTCCAAGAATCACCTCTTGATGTGCGGTCATTCCTCTCATTCTCACCGAGTGAATTCGAACTCCATTTGGGCCTTGTCCGCCTCGAGCGCCCTCGGGCTCTTCAAGCTGAGTAAGGTCATCCGCCCAGCCTTGCTCACCAGGGTGCATCATTCTGGCAGTCGCCAGCGCAGTCCCCGATGGCGCATCAATTTTCTCATCATGGTGCAACTCAATGATCTCCGCCGTATCAAAAAACGCAGCGGCTTCCGCTGCGAACTTCATCATCAGCACCGCCGATATCGCAAAATTTGCGGCAACCAAACAATTCGCACTCGACCCGTCAAATACTGATGCGAAGGCAGTCATGTCATCATCATCAAAACCGGTCGTTCCAACGACGGCATGTATGCCATGAAGAGCGAGGAATGGAAGCGTCGCTCGTGCAGCTTCAGCTGTGGTGAAGTCAACCACCACGTGACACGATGCCTCGGCCAGCGCACGAAGATCTGTCGACACTTCAACTCCATGAGTGGCGCCAGAGCCATTCACATCGACAGCCGCAACTAATTCGAGACCCTCAGCATCAGTGACCGCCCCACAGACAGCCTGACCCATCCGCCCAGTTGCACCAACTACTCCTACCCGAACGATCGCCATAGTAGAGACGGTACTCCGTTGCGTAGTCTGAACTGAGACAGCAAACTCCTCTTCGCCAAACAGAATGATCCCATCTGACCGAGTCGCCAATGGGGAAACGCAGGTCGCAGTGCCACTAGTAACTCAAATTGCCACAGGTTCGTTCTGGAACCTAGCTGCTCAATCCGCCACAAATTCTCATTGCTCTCATACTGCGGTCTAACTTGGTCGAGTGCGTCGGGCTTCCCCACATGCGACGGCAGTCTTCCTTCTCTCCTTAACCATTTCGTTAGGCGCCTGTGGAGTTTGGAACAATCCGAGCAACTTCGACGAAGAGTCGTCCACTTCTAACGTCCCATCTCAGACCACCGACTATCCGGCAGTTGAAACAACTTTCAGATTGCCTCAGGGCTATATAAGTGCAATTTACAGCCGCCCAGAGGCATGGTTATGCCTTCCGAGCATTGACGACATCTGTGGATCTGATCACACAACGACAGCGATTTATCCTGACGGAAAGATAGAAGAAACTGTTGCTCACAAGAACCCAGACCCTTTGATTGATTGTTTTTACATCTACCCCACCGCAAGCCTTGATATGTCCGCTAACAGCGACCTGGTACCCGGTCCAGAAGAGGAGTTAGCGACGGCGTGGGCTCAGGTCTCTCGCTACAACGAAGTCTGCGACATTTATGCTCCCGTTTACCGACAGCGAACCGTGCCAGCGACTTCTGGATTAATCGAGATTCCTGCAAATGACTCCGTCGGAGGACCTGGCACAACCGGTTTTGAGGTTGCTTACGACGATGTCCTCGATGCGTTTAGACACTTCATAGCAAACTCCGGCGACCTACGAGGCTTCGTTCTGGTTGGACATTCTCAAGGTACAGCGATGCTTACGGAGTTGATAAAGAGAGAAATCGACACGTCCGACTTACTCCGAAAAAGGTTTATCTCGGCTCACCTGCTTGGAGGAGCCCATATTTCTGCAGGCGCAGATGAATTCGAGACAATCTCCCCGTGCGATCAGGCTCACGAAATCAGATGCATCGTTGCATACAACACTTTCTTCGGCTCTGCGCCGCCCTCTCCAGAATCATGGTTTGGTCGAACCTGGCACCATCCATCTTGGTCTATTTCTTCTTGGGAAGAACTCTCATGGGAAGACGCTGAATCGTCTCCCTCACTATGTGTAAATCCAAAAACCTTCAATGCTGCTAGGGCAGAGTTAACGCCTCTTCTGCCTACTGATCAAACTATAAAAGAGGCCTTTGAGGTCACTTCTCCGTGGGTGACCTACCCAGGTCTAATAGTTGGCGAGTGCATTAAAGATCAAGTATTCGGCTACTTGTCAGTTGAGATTCGCTCAGGGTCAGAAGATCCACGAGCGGCACATATCAGGAGTCAAAATGACGCTCAATCCGGCTTGCATAGTCTGGATGTGAATATTGCTCTTGGAGACTTAATTTCCACAGCAAAAATTCAAGCGACGAGCTACCTAGATTTGGTTTCCAAACCCTAGACCGCAATCGACCCACAAGGGATCAAAAACATCAGGCCACTCTTGCCACAGACAGAATCAGCACTTGCATCCGACCCTGCTCGCGTCCTAAGGACTCCTGCGAGGGTGAACCAAATGTCGAGCGTTCACAACATGCTCGGTCGTCAACGCTCGAACAAGCAGTTAGCGATGCCGGCGACGTTCACCGCCCCCACCTCGACGCTCGGCGCTTGGGCCGAGGTCACCGAGTTCATCTGCGAGTTCAGCATCAAAGCTTTCGTCAAAACTGACCGATTCGATCTCTCCATCGCCAGATGTGTGAGAGGCAGCATCTGCAGCCTCGGCTCCCGAGTCAGATGCACCATCGGTTCCAGCGTTAGGAACGATGTCGCCTGCGGGACTCAATGACACCTTGCCACGGTCGTCGATCTCATCGACGACAACTTGAACCTCATCTCCAAGCGACAGCACATCTTCAACGGCGTTGATCCGCTTGCCACGGCCAATTTTCGAGATGTGCAGAAGGCCGTCGCGACCAGGAAGAATGTTGACAAATGCCCCAAACTTGGTGATGTTGACGACGCGACCGGTGTAAGTGACGCCAATTTCGGCCTTTGGCGGATCGACGATGTTGACGATCGCCGTGCGAGCCTCTTCCATACGCCACGATTCGACCGCCGCAATCGTCACAATGCCCACCGCGCCATCGTCATCGACCGCGATGTCTGCTCCGGTCTCGGCCTGGATGGTGTTGATGATCTTGCCCTTCGGCCCGATGACCTCGCCGACCTTGTCGATCGGAATGGTGATGGTCACGATCTTCGGGGCAGTTTCTGCAACCTCTGTTCGTGGGGCAGCGATAGCAGCGTTCATAACGTCAAGAATCTCCATGCGAGCTTCACGCGCTTGCTGAAGGGCATCGGCGAGTACCTGAGCGGGGATTCCGTCAATCTTCGTGTCGAGCTGAAGAGCGGTGATTGCGTCAACGGTTCCTGCGACTTTGAAGTCCATATCACCGAACGCATCTTCGGCACCGAGGATGTCGGTCAACGTCACGTAGTCATCACCGTCTTTCACGAGGCCCATTGCGATGCCTGAGACTGCGCCTCGAATTGGCACACCGGCATCCATCAGCGAGAGGCTCGATGAACACACCGACCCCATCGATGTCGAACCGTTTGACGACATGACCTCTGATACGAGGCGGAGGGTGTACGCAAAGTCTTCCTGATTAGGGACAACAGGCATCACTGCCCGGGCAGCAAGAGCACCGTGGCCGATCTCGCGACGCTTCGGTGAACCCACTCGACCGGTCTCGCCATTAGACCACGGTGGCATGTTGTAGTGATGCAGATAGCGCTTCTCGTTGTTGGGAGACAGTGAGTCAATCAACTGATTCATGCGAGGCATCGCCAGGGTCAACACGTTCATGACCTGGGTCTCGCCACGCTGGAAAAGACCCGAACCATGTGCGGTCGGAAGCACCCCAACTTCTGCTGACACCGGACGGAGGTCTCGGACCCCGCGACCGTCGATTCGGAGACCTTCATCAACGATGCGACGACGAACAAGCTTCTTCGTGAGAGAGCGAACTGCTTCCTTCACAGCCTTTTCTTGTCCAGCGAATTCGCCGTCATCGCCACACAGCGCCTCGAGCGCCTTTGCAGATGCCTCATCGGTTGCAGCGTTACGTTCCGCCTTACCTGCAATTGCGACAGCGGCGCTGATCTCACCGTGCACACAACCTTCCACGGCAGCGAACACTTCGGGGGTGTAGTCGAGCACCGGAGTAAACGGAAGTTCTTCGATGGGTCCCGATGTTGCGATGACGCTTGCGACGAGCTGACGCTGCAATGCGATCGACTCTTTGATCCACTGCTTCGACGCGTCAAGACCTTCAGCGAGCGCTACCTCATCAACTTTAGGAGCGCCGTCTTCGTAGAAGTAGAAGCTCTGCTCAGTGCCTCCGGCTTCAACCATCATGATGGCCACGTCGCCGTTGTCCAGTTCACGACCAGCAACAACAAGTTCGAATGTTGAACCTTCACCCTCGTCATAGGTGGGGTGAGGAATCCACTCACCTTCGGTGGTGTAGGCCACGCGAACTGAGCCGATCGGCCCCTCGAATGGGATACCGGAGATCATGAGAGCCGCCGATGCTGCATTAATCGACAGCACATCATGCGGATTCGCCATGTCAACACCGAGCACGGTTGAGACGACCTGAACCTCATTACGGAAACCGTCCGGGAATGCAGGTCGGAGAGGCCGGTCGGTAAGGCGACAGGTAAGGATTGCGTCTTCTGTCGGACGACCCTCACGACGGAAGAACGAGCCGGGAATTTTGCCCGCTGCGTACGAACGCTCTTCAACATCGACCGTCAACGGGAAGAAGTCAACACCTGGGCGGACGTCGCGCGCAGCGTTCGCTGTGGTGAGAACACGGGTTTCTCCGATAGTTGCCACAACTGCGCCTTGGCTTTGTGGGGCAAATTTCCCTGTCTCAAACGTCAGGGTTCGATCGGTGCCCGAAATTGGTCCGGACACGCGGATGGGATCAGCCATTATTGGCTCCTTTCAAATTTGGGACGTTCCCAAATGATGTGGAGCAGCTATCCGGTTCCCAGTTGGCAACACCGCGTCGAAGAATTCGTCAACGTTGACACGATCTCAGCAACCGGTAACCGACATCAGCTACTCGGTGATATGTGGACGATGTCGCCCAAGAAACAGGTTATCCGGTAACAACGACACCCGCTCCTCACAGCGCGAGGCAACGAGGGCGTAACGCCTCGAGAGTGCAGACCCTCGGCCGGCGATCAGTATTTTCAGCGACGAAGACCGAGTTCAGCGACAATTGAGCGGTAGCGCTCTACATCAATTTCACGGATGTAGTCGAGCATACGCCGACGACGACCCACGAGCATCAACAGCCCACGACGGGAGTGGTGGTCTTTCGGGTGAGTCTTCAGGTGGTCGGTCAGGTGCTGAATTCTCGAGGAGAGAAGGGCGATTTGGACCTCAGGGGATCCGGTGTCACCGTCGCTCTGTCGGTGACGAGCTATGACATCTGCTTTTGGCTCGATAGCCATGGGGTTTGCCTACCTTTTATTGGTTGAGGTGGTCGCACCAGTCGGTGCGTCCGCCAGAGTCGGAACCCCAACGGACATCAGGATGTTATGAGGGTTGGTGCACGCTCACAACCTGGCGATCTCACGCGCTCGAGAGACATCGACTTGGAGTTGAGTTGTCAACGCTTCAAGACCATCAAATCGCTGCTCTTCGCGCAACCTTGCGGCAAACTCTACGGTCAGAACTTGGTCGTACAGGTCTCCCGAGAAATCGAGGAGATGGCACTCGACGAGCGACCGATCGGCATTGCCGTAAAACGTCGGGCGCTTTCCGATGTTGACCGCACACGAGTACCGATCCCCCGCCTCAGTGTGACACC
>DLTS01000075.1 GCA_002501485.1 Acidimicrobiaceae bacterium UBA7830 | reverse complement strand
ATTGATGGCGAAGCCGCAGGCGACTACTCAGGATTGTCGGTGTCGTTGTCGTCTGACGGCTCAATTGTTGCGATAGGTGCAGACCTCAACGACGGAATAAATGGGGAGAACTCTGGTCATGTCCGGGTGTACTCGATTGCCACTACGCAGAACATCACCACGCCAGAACCCGATGAGAACGTCGAACTTCCAGCTACAGGGTCACCAAACAGAATAATTTCCCAAGTTCTCCTTGTGCTCGGAGTTGGTGGTCTCTTGATGCTGTTCTCACGACGCCGACTAAACGTCCGCGGCTAACTCAAACGCGAGCCTTAGGAGAGATGAGGAGACATTAAATCTCAACTCAACTCACCCACCACCTTTAGGGGGGGTGAGGAGAGGAGAGATGAAAACACAGTTTTTAAAAAAGCAGGAACCCCTACCCCGCCCTTACCCGTCGAGAAATCTGTCGCCGATCGTTTTAGGTCAGGGGTACCCCCTACCCCGCCGACGAGATCTAATTTGAGGAAAACCTGAAACCGTTATGTTCTAACGGTTTTCGTGGTGGGCGCAGAGGGACTCGAACCCCCGACATCTTCCTTGTAAGGGAAGCGCTCTAGCCAACTGAGCTATGCGCCCGCAGACCCACACGCTATCGGCGTCGACGGACGACTGATCCTGTTCAGCCGACTCTTGCACTACCACTAACCGTCTTTGCGCCGCTCCTCAAGAAATGCGTCAAATAACTCTTGGGTGGCTGCCGCAATCGGCGAACGTCGCTCAGTTGGGTCAGGGGTAAACAGATCTCGCCCAAAGACATCCGCGACCACCGCCCCAGTCTCAATGCAGACCAACGCCGAAGCTGCGTAGTCCCACAACCCGTGGCCGCCGCGATGCATATCGCACCAGGCATCAACAACCCCTGATGCCACCAGACACAGATCAGGGGCTGACGCCCCGAGCACCCTGAACTGCCCCCACCCATAATGGTGACGAGGGAGCCCCGACATCGCAACGAGTGCCGACCGAAGCGTCGTGCAGCCCGAATGACTGATGGGCTCCCCGTTAAGAAACGCTCCGCCACCAGCTATCGCAGTCCATCGCTGACCTGTCGCGTGATTCGCAACGAGTGACACCTTTGGCCTTCCGTCGTGCAATAGGCACAACGCTGTTGCAAACCATGGAACCCCTCGCGACGCGTTAGTTGAACCATCAACGGGGTCAACGACGACCAATGGTGCTTCTGGGTCACCGGTAATTCCGCTCTCTTCACTAAACACTGCAAAACCCGCGTCGTAAAGCACACGCAAGCACTCATCATCGGCAGTCACATCGAATGCATATTGGCTCTCACGCTGACCCGAGAAGCCCCAATCAGATGTTCCCGACAACACCTCAGCCACGACGTTTGCGGCTTCGGTGAATACCCGGAGCACAGCATCAGCATCATCAAAGGTTCGTCGCTTCGGAACTGTCATCATCGTTCACGGTAGTGTGCAAAACGTGGCAGTCATCGATGTCGCCGGATTTGTTGCTGACTTGAAGAGCGAAGCAATCGATAATGGTTTTCATGTTCACGACGAACGGCACTTTGTCGAGACCTACTCGCTCCGTCAACTTTGGGAAGTTGATCTTCACCCCGAAGAGGCATGCGCAGGGCCTATCGACCTCCACCTTTCGCTCGATGTCGATCCGCGGGCTTTGCTCGGGTTCGAAGACGAGGTCATGAAACTTGACGACCTCGATGACACCCCACCCCAAGGATTCTCGTTTCCCCTCATTTTCACGTGGACACTTCCGCCATTGCCGAGCCCACCCGATCTCCTCGTGCTTGCCACCGAGATCGCCGGAATTGGTGGCGTGACGCTTCCCATTGAGGTATCAGCGATCGACTCATTCCCGAGCGTCACCGATGCACCAGAACGTTCGCTATCAATTGTTGCGAAAATCGCGCTCGAACTCGCCGACGTCTACTTGAACAACGACACCGCAATCATGCAGACACTTGAACGCTGCAAAGCCGTCAGTCTGTTCCTTCTCGACCGAGCCGACCGCTGGCTCGCAGAAACATAAACGGAGCACGCATGCGAATCAGTGAACTCATCGACATTCTCCAGGATAAGCCCAAGGATGCCGACGTCGAAATCGCGTTCGTCACCCCGGTTGACGATGACGCAAATGAAATCGTTGTGAACCATTTTGAAGTCGCAGCAATTTTCTCACCCTCTGAAGAGAGCGTGCTACTTATCTCTGGCGAGGACGACGACGTTGACGAACTGGTCGATGCTCTTGAAGCTGGCAACGTACTCGATAACGACTAGCGCCGCTACGGCAGCGGCGGCAACGCCGTTAACCGATCGCGCTGCCAGACAATCCAGTATTCGTTGCTGAAGTACTCATCGAAGGCATCCTTGATGACGACAAAATCGTCAGATGCCTCTTGCGAGAGCCCTCGTTGCAGTACGAGAAACTCGACTCGCTCAGCACGTTCCGCAAGACGAGTGCCTTCGAGCTCGAGGCCGACGCCGTAGAGCACTGCGCGAAATGGTGTGGGAAATTGATAAATCTCATCCCTATACGCGAGATGCGGTGTGAGCCGGAAGTGTGCTGCCACCACCGCACTTTCAGGAATCTCTGCGACAGCTTCCCTCGCCGCCACCGCAACCGGGTGATCGGGCGCCCAAAACGTCGGGAACGATCTGCCGAGCGGAATCGGAGACCACAGGAACGCCGACACCCCCGTCGCTGCCATCACCCCAATCAGAGCAATGCGCCGGCCTCGCCATCCAGTGGGTGGAAGGTGAGACGTGGCCCAGATCGTGCCGAACACGAGCGCAGGCACGGCGACAATGCTGTAGTGATATTCAACGTGGAACTGATACCAGTAGGTGCTGAACACATTCGTGAACAACACGAGTGCACTCACCACCGCAACACCTGGTCGACGAAGGAATTGAAAACCCATCGGAAACATCATCTGCAGGAGGTACCAAGGCCGACCCTCAGAAGTGAAATATGACGCCACATCCCGAGGACGGGTGAACACTGCTGAGAGAAACCCCGAGGGTCCACCGAATGGAATTCGCCAGGCATTCCGTGTTGGCACACCGATCAAAGATCGCATCACCACGAACATTGCAATCACCGTCGTCAACACCGCAGCGCCAGCCGTAACGACACCGATACGACGATCACGTCGAGCAGCTACCCATAACCCCAACGGAACGATGACGAGCGCAACGTCTTCTTTCACCAGCAGCGCCCCTACCACTGCACACGTGTACCACCCCCACCTCCGTGACAGCGCGGCCCACAGAGCAATAGGGACAAAGAGACCAAGAAAGCTGTCCGGGTGATAGTTCTCAAGCAGGGCTCCTAACACCGCTGGATGCACGAGGTATGCGACCCCGAAAAAGAGCGCGAGCTTCGATGACCGAAGCGCTTCTCGCGCGTAGAGATACACCGGAATTGCGCCGAGCCCGATCACCGCCGCTTGCGACCAGAAAAGAATCCATGCTCCGGGTGCAAACCAATAGAGCGGTACCAACAGCAACAGAATGAACGATGCGTGGTCGCCAAGCAAGTTGCGACCCATCGTGGTCACGAATGGGGATCGAAATCTCGACAGCAACCACACACCCTGGTCGTAGAGCCCGGAGTCATACGCAGCGGTGCCCAAACCATGGTGGATGTTGAGC
>DLTS01000098.1 GCA_002501485.1 Acidimicrobiaceae bacterium UBA7830 | reverse complement strand
GTAGTCGAATGCCACGGTAAGCACCATCCCGGAGTTGTGAGCGGTGTCGGCGATGGCTTTTCGGATCGCTCGTTGCACGTAGCGGGGAGTTCGAGATTCGGGACTATCGAATGGTCGTCCGATCCACCTGATGCGAACGTTGTTGTCGTTGAGTTCCTCGACACGACCGAAGAGCCGTTCGTGAAGACCGAGGATGTGGCGAACTTCAGCGCGTGGGCGCACCCAGTTTTCGGTGGAGAAGCCAAAGACCGTGAGCCACCCGATGTCACGCTCTACCGCGGCTCGAACGAGCGACGCAAGGTTTTCCTCGCCTGCGGTGTGGCCTGCCGTGCGTGGCAGATCGCGTGATTCAGCCCATCGGCCGTTTCCGTCCATGATGCATGCGACATGGTGACGTCCTGTCGGCAGAGTGTGGAGTTCAGGATTCATGGTGCACCTTCGACGTTACTGCGATGCTGCGTGTCCGCTGGGGAGGGGGTCAGGAGTGAAACAATAAGGAAATGGATGGGTCGATGAGCGGGGGGTCTGCGGGTGCAATTCTGGAGTCGTTGGGGCTACGCCATCTCTTGATCGTCGGCGGAAGTGGCGAGCAGTGGTCTCATCGTGAGCGCGATCGATGGATGGAATCGGCTCGTGAACTCTCTGCCGCCGCGAGTGCATTTGGTGTGAGTTGGCTGACCCTGAGGCCGTACGGCGCGTTAGGCGAGCCTGCAGTGGAGCCTAAGGTCGACCAGGTGCTGCACCTTGAGTCGTGTGGGGTGGTGATCGACCCGATGGCTGATGGCCGGCAACGTCTTGTCGATGCGTTTCGGACTATTGGCGAGGGTCCGGTCAATGAGGCGTCGGTTGCGGGGTCGTTGTACGAGCCTGCCGATGGTGAGCCTGATTTAGTGGTCATTTGCGGAAGAAGTAATCGTTTGCCGCCATCGTTGGTGTGGGAGCTTGCGTATGCCGAATTGGTCTTCACTGACACGGGCTGGGAGCGTTTTGGCGCCCAAGATCTCGTAGCGGCAGTTACACAGTTCGGTCAGCGTCGCCGTCGATTTGGGGGCCTCGACCCATGAGTTCACTAGCGGTTGCCAATGGCGAGCTCTACCGCGACCGAGCTGTCATTCTTCGCACCTATAAATTGCGGGAGTCTGATCGCATCGTCGTGCTGCTGACGCAGCGCTTCGGCAAGGTTCGGGCGGTCGCAAAGGGTGTTCGCCGCACCAACTCAAAGTTTGGGTCTCGTTTAGAGCCGATGAGCCATGTTGAGGTTCTCCTTCGGAAAGGTCGAGATCTTGATCTGGTGAGTCAGGCGGAATCGGTTGATGGTCTGACGCCGATGTTGTCATCGCTCGATCGGGCGGCGCAGGGCATGGCGGTGGTCGAGGCCGCCGACCAACTGTCGCTGGAAGGCGAACCAGATGAGCGTCTCTACGCAATGCTCGTCGGCGTGTTGCGAACGATTGGTGAGTCACCATCACCGCTCAACGTTGCTGCGTTCTTCTGGAAGGTGCTTGCAATGTCGGGGCTATCGCCGGTGCTCGACGGCTGTGTGCGCTGTGGTGAGGCTGACGGGGGAGAGACCGCCCTTGTCGCCTTCGATTTCAATGAGGGCGGTGCGCTCTGTCGACGTTGCCGTTCAGGAATATCGATATCGCCAGCTGCGCTCGACATCATGCGCGACATTCTCGGCGGTCGGTTACGCCAGGCTCTTGCGCTGGAGGAGTCTGCGGCGACAAGTGAGGTCACTGCGTTGGCGACTCGGGCTCTTGAGCATCACATTGAACGTCGACTCCGAACGGTGTCAGTCTTCGAACGTCATTGAGCCGTTGGGCGATGATGTCCGTAGCCTGTCAGGTATGCCCGCAACCGATCTCGACCAAATTGTCAACCTGTGTAAGCGGCGTGGTTTTGTTTACCCTTCGGCAGAGATCTACGGCGGATTTCGGTCGACCTACGACTACGGCCCGCTCGGGTCGCTGTTGCTGCGAAATGTGAAAGACGCATGGGTTCGCGCCATGGTGCAGCAGCGAGATGACGTCGTTCTGATCGATGCGGCGATTCTCGGCCCGCCCGAGGTCTGGCAGGCATCTGGGCACTTGGCGAACTTTTCTGACCCGCTTGTCGACTGCACCGAGTGCAAAACCCGTCATCGTCAAGACAAGTTGGAGGACCCCAACATATGTCCGAATTGTGGGGCGACCGGTTCGTTCACCGAGGCTCGTCAGTTCAACCTGATGTTCAAGACGCAGGCAGGTCCGGTTGCTGACGCAGGAGCCGATGCCTACCTCCGCCCGGAGACGGCTCAAGGAATGTTCACCAACTTCGCAAGCGTGCTGCAGACAAGCCGAAAGCGACCACCGTTTGGCATTGCGCAGGTTGGTAAGAGTTTCCGCAACGAGATCACCCCTCAAAACTGGATCTTCCGCACCCGTGAATTCGAGCAGATGGAACTCGAGTTCTTTGTGCCACCTTCAGATGGCCCGTCGTGGTATGAATATTGGTGTCAGCACCGCCTCGAGTGGTACCGAGACCTGGGCATTCCTGATTCGATGTTGCGCCTTCGCGCTCACGACGATGACGAGCTTTCACACTACTCAACCGGAACCGCGGACGTTGAGTTCATGTTCCCCTGGGGCTGGGACGAACTCGAGGGTATTGCGCAGCGCACCGATTACGATCTCACTCAGCACGCTCAACATTCCGGTGAGCGTCTTGACTATTTCGATCAGGCAACGAACGAGCGCTACGTGCCGTATGTCATCGAGCCTGCAGCTGGCGCGACCCGAACGATGGCAGCTTTCCTTCTCGCCGCATATGACGAAGAAGAAGTGAATGACGAAGTGCGAACCGTGCTCCGCCTGCACCCTCGCCTTGCCCCGTACAAAGTTGCCGTGTTGCCGTTGTCAAAAAAGGACACGCTGACACCCCTCGCACAGAAAGTGCGTCGCTTGGTGAGCAATCGTTACATGACCGATTACGATGAGACTCAGGCGATTGGCCGCCGGTATCGCCGGCAAGACGAGATTGGCACACCGCTGTGTGTGACGGTTGACTTCGACTCGCTCGATGACAACGCAGTCACTGTGCGTGATCGTGATTCGATGGAGCAGACCCGGGTTCCTATCGATCAACTTCTGGGTGAGCTCTCGGGCCGGCTCGGGTTTTAGCAGAGCCGATGGCGACGTACCTCGACCGCATTCTTGAGGCTCATCGGGCGGAGGCTGCTCGGGATGAGCGTCCCTTTGACGAACTGTTCGAGGCAGCCTACGCGGCGAGCCCGACGCGTGGGTTTGCCGGCGCGTTGGCGAAGGTCGATCCGGCCCGCGACGGAATCGCAGTCATTTCTGAGATCAAACGTCGGTCCCCCTCCAAAGGTGAACTTTTTTCGGGGCTCGATCCTGCGGTGCTCGTGCGCCAGTATTCCGACGGCGGCGCATCGTGTGTATCGGTGCTCACCGATGAAGAGTTCTTTGGTGGCTCAGCCAACGATTTGCGTGCCGCTCGAGAAGCCTGTGCGCTCCCGGTTTTGCGCAAAGATTTCACGGTCTCTCAACGCGACGTACTTGATGCCCGAATAATGGGCGCCGACTGCCTGTTGCTGATCGCCGCTGCCCTCGCGCGCGACGAACTTGAGCAGTTCCACTCACTTGCGGTTGAGGTTGGGCTTGATGTGCTGGTCGAGGTTCACGATGAGGCAGAACTTGACATTGCCCTTGACCTTGGAGCAACGATGATCGGGGTGAATCAACGCGACCTCGTTACCTTCGCTGTCGATCATGAGCGTGCAATGCGATTGGGTAGCGCAATGCCTGACGATGTCATTGCGGTCGCCGAATCTGGTGTGCGTCATCGTGACGATGCGGAAGCTCTGACTGCCGCCGGATACCGAGCGGTGTTGGTCGGCGAGACGTTGGTGACATCGGGTGATCCGACAGGAGAAGTGGCCGCCCTTCGCGGTCACCGGTGAGTAGTTTCTAATCGTATGTTCGTCAAGATTTGCGGTATCACCACCGAGGACGATGCTCTTCTTGCGGTTGCGATGGGTGCAGACGCAGTCGGGTTTATTTTTGCGCCGTCCGAGCGCCAGGTCGCCCCGCAGCGTGTGTATGACATCACGAGGAGGTTGCCGGCTGAGACGATGACGGTCGGTGTGTTCAGGAACGAATTGCCTGAGCGTGTTCTCTCAATCGCCGATAAGGCTGGGGTGAGAGCAGTTCAGCTCCATGGCTCGGAGACCCCTGAGCAGACTGCCGAGATCGTTGAGCGGGGGCCTGAACATGGTATCCGGTGGGTGATCAAGGCATTTGGTGCGGACTCACCACATCTCGCTCGGGCTGATCGATTCCACACCGATGTTGTGCTTGTCGACGCTCCTTCGCCCGGCAGCGGCAAGGTGTTCGACTGGCATATCACCGCAGATGTTCCTGATTCGGTGCGATTGATACTCGCAGGAGGCCTCAACCCTGACAATGTGGGAGACGCAGTCGCTGCGGTCGAACCGTGGGGTGTCGATGTTTCCTCAGGAGTTGAGCTAGCTCCGGGACGCAAAGATGCGGTGAAAGTGCGACAATTCATAAGTAACGCCCGATCAGCCTCCCCGACCCCCTACATCGGACCGGATGATCTGCCGTATGACTGGGAGGACGAATGACTATTGCTGAGCGACGTGACGACTCATTGATGTCGGAGCCAGATACATCTGGCCGGTTTGGTGAGTTTGGTGGCCGTTTTGTGCCCGAAACCCTCGTTCCTGCGTGCCAGGAACTCGAGGAGGGCTTTCGTGAAGCGTGGGCTGATCAGCAGTGGCGTGAAGAACTTAACGTTGCCCTTCGTGACTATGCCGGTCGACCGTCTGGTCTCTCAGAGTGCCACCGCCTGGGTGAGCAGCTCGGGCTTCGCCTTCTATTAAAGCGAGAAGACCTGAATCACACCGGCTCTCACAAGATCAACAACGTGCTGGGGCAGGCATTTCTGGCGAAACGAATGGGTAAGACCCGGTTGGTCGCCGAGACCGGTGCCGGTCAGCATGGTGTTGCATCCGCAACAGCAGCAGCTCTTCTTGGCATGGAATGCAAGGTGTACATGGGGGCGGTCGACGTCGAACGTCAGTCCCTCAACGTCTTCAGAATGCGGCTTCTTGGCGCCGAGGTTGAAGCGGTGCAGTCTGGAAGTCGCACGCTGAAAGATGCAGTGAACGAAGCCATGCGTGACTGGGTTGCCACCGTAGGCAATACTCATTACTGCTTAGGTTCGGTGATGGGCCCTCATCCGTACCCGTGGATGGTGCGCCAGTTCCATCGTGTCATTGGTGATGAAGCCCGCGAGCAAGCTCGTTCGCTGCTCGGAGACGACCCCGATGTCGTGACGGCCTGTGTCGGTGGTGGCTCAAATGCGCTCGGTATTTTCTCAGGGTTCGTCGACACCCGGTCTCGCCTCGTTGGGGTCGAGCCCCGAGGTGGCGCAGCTGTTTCCCGTTCAATTCCAGGTGTTGTTCACGGCATGCGCAGTTATCTCATGCAAGACGAATATGGTCAGGTCGAGGAAGCGCATTCGATTTCAGCTGGGCTTGATTATCCAGGCATTGGCCCAGAACATTCGCATCTTGCGTCGATCGGTCGGGCTGAATATCCGACGGTGACAGACGATGAGGTCGTTGACGCTTTTCAGTTGTTGAGTCAGACAGAAGGGATCATTCCCGCTCTCGAACCGGCTCACGCGTTGGCGTGGGTGGTGCGTGAGGCGCACACGATGCAGGGCCAGACCGTGTTGCTAAATCTTTCTGGTCGCGGCGACAAAGATGTGGGGCAGATGGTGGATGTCCTCAAGGATCGCTTATGACGACACCTGATCTCGCAACGTCGCTACGAGCGTTACGAGATGATGGCCGCAAACTGCTCGTTCCGTACATCACTGGCGGATACCGAGGTTGGCAAGATGCAGTTCGAGCCTGCGCGGCGAACGGTGCAGATGCGGTTGAGATCGGCATTCCATTCTCTGACCCTGTGATGGACGGCCCCGTCATTCAACAGGCCTCGCAAGCCGCCCTCGAGGGTGGAACGACGCCGCAGTCGGTCTTGGAAGAGGTGCGTTCTCTTGATGTCGACATTCCCCTTGCGGTGATGACTTATTACAATCTAGTGCACCATGATGGGCCAATTAGATTTGCGAGCCGGCTCGTAGAGGCGGGCGTCACCGGTGCGATTTTGCCGGATCTTCCGTTGGAAGAGTCAGACGAATGGGCGGCGGCCGCCGATGATGCCGGGGTGGCAACGATCATGCTTGCTGCACCGACTGCTCCCGATGATCGCTTACCTCGAATCGTTGAGCGGGCGCGAGGTTTCGTGTACTCGGTCGGGTTGCTTGGCGTCACCGGCGAGCGCGATACCCTTGCCGAAACCGCAACAGCGCTTGCCGAGCGGCTGAAAGCGGTCACTGACACTCCGGTGTTGGTCGGAGTGGGCGTCTCAAATGCAGAACAGGCTGCCACTGCAGTTCAGGTCGCGGACGGAGTCATTCAAGGAGCCTCGATGGTACGCCGACTCATGGAGTCAGGACCCGATGAAGTTGGCCACTACGTCGCTGAGGTGCGTGCGGCAATCGACGCGGTGTAGTCCGGCATTCGTCGCCCGATGTTGAAGTTTTACCAATGAATGGAGAGTCGCCGTCGCGCCGGCTGTGGAGGGCGGTCGAAACGATTCATGCCGTCACGTATTTTTCCGCCGAGAGTACTCGTGCCGCCCAAGACGTTGGTTTCAAGGGCTTTTGGATGGGATACTTCGGCTTCCGGTCGGCCCCGCTCGGAAGGGTTCAGCCGGCGGTTGTGGAAGCCCTGTTCAACAATTTCAGTGCTGACAGGGTGAACCGTGCGTTGCCAGATGCATGGTCGTTCGCAACGCCAAAGGAGGCGCTGCGTGCTCGTAGCCAGAGCGCCGAACAGGCATTGCAGCGGCTTGGCGTGGTACCCCCGAACGATGACATGTTGCATGTGATGCAGTCAGCGGTGACGGCGATCGTTCCTCACGGACGGGGGTTGTTCTCTGCGAATCGGGCTCTGCTTCCAGAAGGGGTTGCGCTGCGAGACCTGTGGCAATGGTGTACCACTGTGCGAGAGCATCGGGGTGATAGCCATGTCGCTGCGTTGGCCGTTCTCGGAATTAACGGGCTTGAAGCAACCGTGTTGCTCGCGATTGAGCGAGGTATTGAGCTTGAGATGTTTGAGGAATCTCGAGGCTGGCATCACAATCACATGTCAGGCACTGTGGAACGTCTCGTCAACATCGGGTTGTTGGAGTCCCGAGATCGTCTGAGTGATACCGGCCGTGCGCTTCGTGCTGAGGTAGAGGACATGACCGACCGGCAGGCGTTTGCAGTGGTCTCACGGCTCGCTGATGAGTACGAAGCAGTGCTCGCTGCTCTCGAATTGGCGGCTGGGCGCATCCGTGAACAGCAGGAGATTCCTTTTCCTAACCCGATGGGGCTCGACAAACCCTCCTAGAGCGTGCCGCACCCCTGGCTCTCATTAGCGATCCAGAGAGGGGTGCCAATGATGAGAGTAAGGTCAAGTTGTGCGCCCAGAAGACCTACTTCCACACCGTCCGCCATTTTTGTTTGTCGACGAGATCGTAAATATCGCTCCAGGAGAGTCAGCGAGCGGACGGTGGAAATTGTCTGGCGAAGAGTGGTTCTTCGAGGGGCATTTTCCAGGACAGCCAACGTTGCCAGGGGTGCTGATGTGCGAGTCAATCGCTCAGGTGGGGGCACTTGCTGTACTCGCCGACGAACGTTTTGCGGGACGCCTTCCGTTATTTGGCGGCATCGATAAGGCTCGCTTTAGGCGACAAGTCGTGCCGGGCGACGAACTGTTACTCGAATGCACGATGGGACGGCTCTCAAGTCGTGCCGGTCGAGGTTCGGGAACTGCTTCGGTAAATGGTGAAGTCGCCTGTGAGGTCGACCTCATGTTCGTGATTGCGTGACGCTAAGAAGGGTGATCGGCACCGGTGCCAATCACGATCGACCCGTTATGGCCGCCAAACCCAAAGTTGTTTGACATTGTCGGGCCGGGCTCCCACGGTCGAGGTGAACCCGTGACGACGTCAATGGTCATCTCGCTGTCGACGTTGGCTGTGTTCGCAGTGGGTGGGATTAGCGAGTGATGCATCGAAAGCAACACTGCGGCCGCCTCAAGGGCCCCAGCCGCACCAAGAGCATGGCCGGTCACGCCTTTTGTTGACACCACAGGAACCACTCGCTCACCGAATACCGACGTAATGGCTGCACCTTCGGCTGCGTCATTTAGCGGTGTCGAGGTGCCGTGAGCGTTGATTTGACGGATGCTTGCCGGCTCAACACCTGCGTCGGCGAGCGCTAGTTCCATACATTGAATTGCTCCGATTCCACCAGGTGAGGGAGCAGTGACGTGGTGGGCATCGGCATTCGATGCGGCACCGAGTATTTCGCCAATAATGGTGGCTCCTCGGTCGACCGCTGAATTCCACTCTTCGAGCACGAGCACAGCTGCTCCTTCTCCCATGACGAAACCATCTCGATCGGCATCGAACGGTCGGGAAGTGCCAGTTGACGACAACGCGGTCATATTGCCAAATGATGCAAGGGAGGTGTCAGTACCGGCGTACTCAGTTCCTCCTGCGATGACAGCGTCGGCAAGCCCCCACGCAATGAGGCGGCTTGCGTACCCAATTGCGTGTGTACCTGCCGCGCACGCAGTGCAAATCGTCTCGTTTGGTCCTTTGAAGCCAAACCGCATTGAGACAGCGGCGCCAGAGGCATTAGCCATCATCATGGGAACGAGGAACGGCGACACTCTACGCTCGCCCTTGTCGAGACGGATTGCAATTTGTTCTTCGAGGGTTTGGATGCCGCCTACGCCTGTCCCGAAGATGGTGCCAATACGGTCATCGCTCGCTGCGGGTCGCCCCGATTGTTCAAGGGCCTCGGTCGCTGCGGCGAGAGCGTATTGCTCGCTGCGGTCGGCGCGCCGAGCGTCTTTAGGAGAGTCGAACCATGGAGATGGATCCCAGTCGTCAATGGACGTCCGCCGTCCAACGTCGACGAGTCCGGGCCCGAGAAGACCGTTCCAGAACGCTTCTTTGCCGAGACCGCACGGCGCAACAACGCCAAGACCGGTGACGGCGATACGCCGACCGCTGCCTTGCATCAGAGTTTGCCGGCCACCAAATCGTAGGCCTGTCCGACTGTTTCGATTCCTTCGAGTTCCTCTTCGGGAACTTCAATTCCGAACTCTTCTTCGAGCGCCATGACGAGCTCGACGAGGTCGAGGCTGTCGGCGTCGAGGTCGTCACCGAATCGTGCCTCTGGTGTTACTTGGTCTTCAGAAACTGACAGCACTTCGACTGCGCACTTGCTGAAACGGGCGAACAATGCTTGGTCCACGGTTACTCCTTGGTTTGTTGTTGGTCAATTGACCGCTTCTAATTCTACGAAATCTGTGACGCTGGGTGGCGGAGCGTTCAATGGCCCATGCCGAGGCCACCATCGACAGGGATCACTGCGCCGGTGATGTATCCGGCGTCTTGGGAAGCGAGGAAGGTGACCACCCCGGCGATTTCGTCGGGTTCGGCCATGCGGGCGAGGGGGACTGCAGCCGTGATAGCAGAGAGTCGGTCCTCACCGAGTGCTGCAGTCATGTCGGTGCTTACGGGCCCAGGGGCGACAACGTTCACGGTGATCGAGCGTGAACCGAGTTCTCGAGCGAGCGATCGGGCGAGTCCGACGAGCCCAGCTTTTGAGGCTGCATAGTTCGCTTGTCCGGCAGCACCGAGTAGCCCGACTACCGATGAAACGTAAATTATGCGACCTTTTCTTGCTCGAAGCATTTGCTGCACTGCCCGTTTTGAGACTCGGAATGCTGCGGTGAGATTGGCATCGATGACGTCTCCGAAGTCGTCGTCGCCCATCCGAAGAAGCAGGGTGTCTCGGGTAATGCCGGCGTTGGAGACGAGGATCTCAACGGGTGATCCGAAGTGCTCTTCGATAGCGGTGAAGGCTAGGTCAATCTCTTCGGTGGAGGTGACGTCGCATTTGACTCCGAAGAGGCCCTCTGGTGGGGGAGAGCTGTGGTAGGTGACGGCGACGTGGTCGCCGAGTTCGGCAAATCGGTGTGCGATTGCGAGACCGATGCCGCGTGAACCTCCGGTGACGAGAACAACTCTGCTCATGACGTTCCTCCCCATTTGAGTACTGCACTTGCGGCGGTCATGCCACCACCAAATCCGACAAGCAGTACGTGATCGCCGGGGGCAACTCGACCTGCCTCGAGGGCTTCGCATAATGCCATTGGAATCGATGCTGATGAGGTGTTGCCGGTGTGGTCAATGGTTACAGCAGCTCGGTCCATTTCAACGCCCAGGCGTTCGCATGCGGCTTGGATGATTCGGATATTTGCTTGGTGCGGCACGATCAGTGTGAGGTCGTCCGAGGTGATGCCGGCGTGTGCCATCGATTTTTCGGCTGAATCCATCATGATGCGCACCGCCCGACGAAAGACCTCTTTGCCTTCCATGTTGACGGTGCCACCGACGTCTGCCCAGAGGATTTCACTTGCGCTGCCGTCGGCATCAAGATCCCATCCGAGTAGCTGGCCCCCACCAGAATCGACTGCTTCGAGCACCATGGCACCAGAACCGTCAGCAAAGAGCGGGGCTGTCCCGCGGTCGTTCCAGTCGACGATTCGAGAGAGGGTGTCGGCTCCGATGACGAGGACTCGTTCGGCCCCCATAGCGATGAGACCATGAGCGTTGATGAGCCCGTAGACGAACCCGGAGCATGCGGCGTTGAGATCGAAGGCGCCACATTTCAGTCCTAGTTTGTCTTGGATGATTGCCGATGTGCCCCATGCCCGGTCGGGGGTGGTGGTCGACAAGATAAGGGCATCGATGTCATCGGGGCTCACCCCTGCCATGTCGAGGGCCTGTTGGGCAGATTCGAGAGAGAGGCTGGCGGTGCTTCCGCCAATATGGCGTTTGTGAATTCCGGTGCGTGCAACGATCCACTCGTCGCTGGTTTCGAGGGTTTCGGCGAGCTCGCGATTGGTGACGACTCGTTCAGGAAGGGCCATTCCCCATCCGGTGATGACGGCCCCTTGTGCTCCGGGTCGGGTTGCGGGCATGTTGCTCTCCTTCCGATCTCGTGCTCAGTTGGTGCGCAGCCAGGCGATGGGTTGTCGTGCCGCCACTCGTTCTGTGTCGACGGCGATGTAGCTCTGCAGAACGCCTGCGAAGGGTGAACGAACTTCTTCGTCGGCAACGGTGCCGAGCACGGTGCCAACCGAAATCGCGGTTCCGTCGTCAAGGCCTGCGGTTGAGAAAATTCCAGTAGCCGGGCTAACGACGAGCCGCTCGTGAGCGAAGAGGTGTTCTCCTTCATGTTCATTAGCTACGGCAACAGGTTCTCCACCGAGCCATTCGAGCAGCTTGTCGAGTTCATCGGGTGTGGCTACCGAGATCGTCTTCGCCTCTTTAATGGTGCGCTTTGCCATTCCGTTGAGAACTCCGCCTGGGCCGAGTTCAGCGAATGCGGTGACGCCCATCTCTGACATGGCCTGTAACCCATGCTTCCATCGCACCGGGCTTGATAGTTGGGCTGAGAGCAGTGAGGTCCACTCGTCTCCGAGCGTGTGCGGTTGCGAATCAACATTGGAAACGATGGCAATTTCGCTGTCGCGAATGCCGGCAGCGGTAATTGCGCTTCGAAGGCGGTCGCGGGCGGCTGACATGAAGGGGGTGTGAAATGCACCTGAAACTTGGAGGGGCATGACCTTCTTTGCGCCGAGCGATTTCGCGTGTACCCCGCCGGCTTCCACGCCACTTGGAGATCCTGCGATGACGACTTGACCTGGGGCGTTGAAGTTCGCAACCCACACCTCATCGTCGGCAAGGTTGCACGCAACCTCTACTTGGTCGTCGTCAAGGCCGAGCACTGCTGCCATTGTCCCTGGCTGTTCGTTGCCGGCATCGTGCATTGCATCGGCGCGTTCTTGCACAAGTGTGACGCCTTCAGAGAAGCCGAGTGCTCCCGAAGCGGCGAGGGCGGTGTATTCACCTAGGCTGTGTCCGGCGAGAACATCGGGTGAGACGCCGAGGCGTTCAACTGCGTCGAGCACCATGAGACTCGACACAAATGTCGTCAGCTGGGCGTTTCGAGTGTCTTTGAGTTCGTCGGCGTCGGCGTCGAGAAGAAGATGTGCCACATCTCGGCCGACTACTTCTGACGCTTCTTGTACGAGTTCCCAGCTGTCGTGGTCGGCCCAAGGCCGCCCCATGCCTGGTCGTTGTGACCCCTGACCGGGGAAGGTGAATGCAAGCACGATATGAGGCTAGACGGCGCCGACTGGTCGCTGGTGATTACTTCAAGATTTCCGCTGAACCGAGACTGGGGTCGCAGGTGTGACGGGGTAGCCTGCTTGGCGTCGCCCCGGTAGCCCAACGGCAGAGGCAGCGGTCTCAAACACCGTCCAGTGTCGGTTCGAATCCGACTCGGGGCACGAACCTCGTAGCATGGTGGCTATGTCGAAATGGCTCCTCGAACGTCGGTTGTCGCAAAATGCTTCCCGGTTGGCGTCGCTACGTGAGGAGCTCTCGCAGATCGATGAGCAGTTGACGGTGGTCGCTGACGAGGCTGCAGACCATGAACTTCGGGCTTTGGTATCGGAAACCCCGTTGGCAAGTCGTGATGCTGGCGAGGCTCGCAAGCATGCAGATGCGCTGATGAGGCATCGTGAGCATGTTCTTTCGAAAATACAAGAGCTTCAGCAGCGTCAAGATGAGTTGCTCGATGCGATGAGTGGGTCAGCATGACGATCAGAGTGGTAATTGCAGAAGACGAAGCCATCATTCGCATGGATCTTCGAGAAACCCTTGAAGAAGAGGGCTACGAGGTCGTTGGTGAGACAGGCCGAGGTGACGAGGTCGTCGATTTGGTGCGCAACTTGCAACCAGATCTTGCGGTGCTCGACGTGAAAATGCCCGGGGCAGATGGTTTGTCGGCTGCGGCCACGATCACCGAAGAAAAGCTGTGTGCGGTGTTGATGTTGACCGCCTTTTCTCAGCGAGAGGTCATTGAGCAAGCCCGTGATGCAGGAGCGCTTGCTTTCTTGGTAAAGCCGTTTCAACGCAGCGACCTCGTTCCTGCGATTGAAGTCGCTATCGGACGGTTCCGAGAGTTACGTGATCTCACTGGAGAGATTGATGCGCTTGGAGAGCAGTTGGCTGCGCGAAAAATTGTTGACCGCGCGAAAGGGATCCTCATCGATGAATGCGCGTTGTCGGAGGCTGATGCGTTTGCGTTCATCCAGCGCACTGCAATGACCGAGCGCATCCGAATGCGTGACGTAGCCGATCGCATTATCGACGGCGAACTTCGGCCCGAGTGATTTCGCCGTGGCGAAGTACCTGCTCATCGACGGCAACTCGCTGACCTACCGCGCATTTTTTGCCTTGCCATCTGACATGGCGACGTCATCTGGTCAGGTCACTAACGCGGTGTTTGGCTTTGTCTCGATGCTCACCAACGTGTTGAAAGATCAGGAGCCTGACGGAGTGCTCGTTGCCTTTGATCGCCCTGAGCCCACTTTTCGGCACGAGGCTGAACCGGAATATAAGGCGCAACGCGAGTCATCTCCTGACGAACTGAAGCAGCAGATGGTGATCGTTCGTGAGGTGCTGACCGCCCTGGGTGTCCATCATGTTGAACTTGCTGGCTGGGAAGCTGATGACATTTTGGCGACGGCGGCGACCGAGCTTGCGGCTCGGGGCGATGAGGCGATCATCGTCACCGGCGATCGTGATTCATATCAGCTCGTTTCTGATCCGCATATCCGTGTGATGTACAACAAGCGTGGCGTCAGTGATTACGCGCTGTATGACGAGGCCGGCATTCTTGAACGCACTGGGGTGACTCCCGCGTTGTACGTCGAGTACGCCGCATTGCGTGGTGATCCGAGTGACAATCTTCCCGGCGTCCCCGGAGTTGGCGAAAAAACTGCTGCGAAACTCATCAACTCGTACGGGGGTGTTGAGGGGATCTTGGCTGCTATCGATGAGCAGACGCCGAAGTTGCGAGCCAACCTTGCCGAATCTGCCGATCGTGTTCGTCGAAACCTTGAACTGATGGAGTTGCGGCGTGATGCGCCGATTGGTGATCTCGAGGTCGATACGCTGCGCATCACTCCTGACCAGGCCGAGGTTGATCGTCTGTTCGATGTGCTCGAATTTGCTCAACTTCGAACACGAATTCTTGTGGCCATTGCAGCGGGGGAGCCCGAGACCTCCGATTCTGAGATGCTCGGAGATGGTGACAGCCTGATCGAGCCTGCGGTATCCCGTGCAGCATCGGTCGATGAGGTGGTGTCCTTAATCGAGGGCACAGACGTGCTCGATATTGCGGCTGCGTGGTCTGGTGACGCGGGACGTTCCTCTCTTGAGGGAGTGGCGATCGTGTCTGGCTCAGGAGATGATGTGCTGTGGGTGGCATCGTCATTGTTGACAGAGACAGCCGTGCTTGGCTCGTTGTCACAGCACGGCTGTGTGCGTTCACATCAGTCGAAAGAACTGATTCGTTCACTGCTCGAGGTAGGTGGTGACCTCCCCGGCCTCGTATTTGATGTTGGTGTCGCCGCATATCTGATCGACCCTGGCTATGCGAAGCTCACGGTTTCTGACCTTCTTGAGAGGTTTGCTCAGCGGGTGCTTGACGGCAATCTCACCTCGGGAACCCCATCGGGTCAGCTCGCTCTTGACGGCGAGCGGCACGACGCCGAGGCGGCGGGTGTTGCGCTGGCAGTCCGCGAGCTTGCAGGGCCGTTGACGAGCAGTGTCGACGATTCAGGGGTTGCTGCGCTGTTCAGCAAGACTGAGGTTCCGCTGATTCGGGTGTTGGCACGGATGGAACACATCGGAATCGCAGTTGATCGCGTGGCGCTTGAAGAGATCGGACGTGATTTGCGTGATCGTGTCGACGCTCTCGCACATGAGTTGCGGACGGTTGCCGATTCTCCCGATCTCAACTTGAACTCGCCAACGCAGCTTCGGGCGCTGTTGTACGACCAGCATGAGTTGAGTCCGGCGGGCGTTCGCAAAACGAAGAGCGGGTATTCGACTGACGCGGCAACGCTCGAGAAGTTGCGTGACCAGTGGCCCGAATTTATTGAACCGTTGCTGCGACATCGTGAACTCGACAAGTTGCGTGGCACATACGGCGAGGGGTTGTTGAATGAAGTTGCTGCTGATGATCGCATTCACGCCTCTTTCAATCAGACGGTTGCTCGAACGGGCCGATTGAGTTCTGATCGTCCGAACCTCCACAACATCCCGATTCGCTCCGATGAGGGTCGTGTGTTCCGAACGGCATTCGTGCCTGCTGATGGCTGCCACTTGCTGGTTGCCGATTACAACCAGATCGAGTTGCGTTGCATCGCTCACCTTGCGGCTGATCCGGGGTTACTTGAGGCGTTCAATGATGGGGTCGATATTCACAACGCGACTGCAGCTCGAGTCTTTGAGGTCGATGCCGGTGAGGTGTCACTCGATCAGCGTTCGAAAGCGAAGATGGTGTCGTATGGGCTCGCCTATGGCATGGAGGCTTATGGCCTCGGTCAGCGTCTTGGAATTCCGACCGACGAGGCGGCAGTGATCCTTGATTCGTACTTTGAAGCATTTCCGGCGGTGCAGGCCTATATGGACCGTGCAGTGGCCGAAGCTCGCACGAAGGGTTATACCGAGACACTGTTCGGTCGCCGGCGTTCAATTCCTGAGCTGCTCGACTCAAATTGGCGGGTACGGCAAGCAGGGGAGCGGCAGGCGATGAACGCTGCGATTCAGGGCCTTGCGGCAGATGTCTTCAAAATAGCGTTGGTCGATGTCGACCGGGCATTGACCGAGGGTGGCTTTGCGTCACGCATCGTCCTCCAAGTACATGACGAAATCATTGTTGAGGTGCTCGAAGCCGAGCACGACGTTGTTGGAGAACTGGTGACCGGATTGATGCGCTCTGCCGTTGAACTTGACGTGCCGCTCGAAGTCAATGTTGCGTGGGGCTCCACCTGGGCTGATGCAAAAGGCTGACGGTCTCCGGGCGATGATGCAAGATCACTGGTTTGAAGGCTTAGCGGATCATTTGGGTTCTGCATATTTGCGCTATTCGTTCACGAAGGGGACGGTTGCGGAGTGTGACCATCTCGTCGATGTGCTCTCTCTTGATGCCGGAATGCGGGTGCTTGACGTTGGGTGTGGGCCGGGTCGCCATGCTCACGAGCTGGCTCGACGAGGTGTCGAAGTGTACGGCATCGATATTTCACAGGCGTTTATCGATCTTGCTACAACTGGCGCCCCTGAGGGAGCGATCTTTGAGCGTCGTGATGCTCGTGAACTCGTTGACGCAGATGACCTTCATAGAGCGTTTGATGCAGTGATCTGTCTTTGCCAGGGGGCCTTCGGGTTGATGACTGCATCTGATGGACCGAGTGATGCTGAGCGTTCGGGCGTTGATGGAAATGCTGTTGTGTTTTCGGGTTTGGCGGCTTGCCTAAAAACTGGGGGACGCCTTGCCCTCTCGGCATTCAGCAGTTATTTCGTGGTGCAGGCCCAAGCCAAAGGGGAATATCCGTCTGATTTTGATGCTAATTTGGGGGTCAACCACGAACGTACCGAGATTCGTAACCCCGATGGCGTTGGCGCTGAGGTCGACCTGTGGACGGCGTGCTACACACCCCGCGAACTGCGCCTGCTCTGTGCGCTCTACGGCCTTGAGGCAGAGTCGATTTCGAGCGTTGAGCCAGGCGCGTATGGAAGTGATCTCCCTCATGTGGATTCACCGGAATTTCTTCTTGTTGCTCATCGGATGTGATGCGCAGAGACCACTGATAGCCTTCGCATCGCACTGCATTCTCGCAGTGAGTTCTTTTATCAATATTCCTGAAAGCAGTAACGAGCCTTGTCCGACACCACGAGTACCCCAGTCATCGACCCCGCAATGGGAACGTTCGACGACGAGGGAACATACACACCCCGTCAGGTCGTAGATAACGACACCAACTTCTCCGAGGCGGTCACTGGGATTCCCGAAGTCGACGATGGGCAGTTGGTGAGCGGCGTCGTCGTGAAGATCGACCGAGACGAGGTTCTGCTCGACATCGGATACAAGAGCGAAGGCGTGATCCCATCTCGTGAGCTCAGCATCCGCAACGATGTGAATCCGGCAGAAGTGGTGTCGATAGGAGAGTCCATCGAGGCACTCGTGCTCACCAAGGAAGACAAAGAAGGTCGTTTGGTTCTGTCGAAGAAGCGTGCTCAATATGAGCGGGCTTGGGGCGACATCGAAGCCAAGAAAGAGGCAGAGGCTGTCGTTGAAGGCCCGGTTATCGAGGTCGTGAAGGGCGGACTCATCGTCGACATCGGGCTTCGCGGATTCCTTCCAGCCTCGCTGGTTGAATTGCGTCGAGTGCGTGACCTGCAGCCATATATTGGCACCGTCGTACAGGCCAAGATCATTGAACTCGACAAGAACCGCAACAATGTGGTGCTGTCTCGCCGGGCCTACCTCGAAGAGAACCAGAAGGAGACCCGCGACAGCTTCCTCACCAACCTCAAGATCGGAGAGGTTCGAGAGGGTACCGTGTCGTCGGTGGTCTCGTTTGGCGCATTTGTTGATCTTGGTGGAATGGACGGCCTTATCCACGTCAGCGAGTTGTCATGGAAGCATGTCGACCACCCGGGTTCAGTTGTCGCAGTCGGCGACCCTGTCACTGTTCAAGTTCTTGATGTCGACTTTTCGCGTGAGCGCATCAGCCTGAGTTTGAAAGCCACCCAGCAAGATCCTTGGGCAGAGTTCGCAGAGGGTCACGCTGTCGGGCAGTTGGTGTACGGACGTGTCACCAAGCTTGTTCAGTTCGGCTCATTTGTTCAGGTCGGCGACGGCATCGAAGGTCTCGTGCACATCTCGGAAATGTCTGCGCACCACGTGGAGAACCCCGGCGACATTGTGACCCCTGGTGAAGAGCTTTGGGTGAAGATCATCGATCTCGATCTCGAGCGTCGTCGCATCAGCTTGTCGATCAAGCAGGCCGCAGAGGGTGGCGAACTCGCCGCCGAATACCGCGAGCACTTTGATGTCGACGACGAAGGCAACTGGATGCACAGCGAAGAGCAGATGGAAGCTGCGTGGGCTGAGTATGAAAACAGCGCAGAACCCACCGCTACCGCAGTAGAAGAAGCGCCAGCCTCCGACGCCGAAGCTGCAGAGCAGGGGTGATCTCATGCTGCTGGTCGGGTTGACTGGTGGCATCGGCGCAGGCAAGTCGACGGTGTCGTCGTTGCTCACCGAGCTTGGTGCGTGCATCGTTGACGCCGATGAGGTAGCCCGTGAGTTGCAATCGGCTGGTTCTCCGGTGCTAGCTGCTATGGCTGAACGTTTCGGTGAGTCAATCTTGCGTGATGATGGTTCGTTGAATCGTGCGGCAGTGGCCGAAATTGTGTTTGGCACCGACGAACAGTCGAAGGCTGCGCTGGAAGATCTCAATGGCATCGTGCATCCGGCGATGCACGCAGAAATTTTGCGCCAGATCAAAGTTGGTCACGACGGTGGCCAGCATGTGGTGCTCGACTTCCCGTTGCTTGCAGAAAACCCTCGTGATGACCTTGACGCAACGATTGTGGTTGATATCGATCCTGAGATTGCGGTTGAGCGACTCGTGAATATTCGCGGCATGGATGAATCCGATGCGCGAAATCGCATCGCTAATCAAGCATCTCGGGAGAAGCGTCTTGAGATTGCGTCGCATGTTGTTGATAACTCTGGTGATGTTGAAACCTTGCGCGCTCAGGTTGCAGATATGTGGGGGCAGATCACTGGGTGAGTACATGGGTGTTTGGCTATGGCTCGTTGGTAAGCCTGGTGTCGCTGGGTTCGACGATTGGCCGGCTGCCGGTGCGTGGCCGCGATTTTCTTGCTGCTGAATTGCGTGGATGGGAACGTCGCTGGAATTACGGCCACCTCATTTCGCCTGAGCGGTACACCGGAGGCGAAGTGTCGTCGATCGACACTGTCGTTGCCCTCGGCATCGTGCCGGCTCCGTCGGCGGTGATGAATGGTGTGATCGCATCGGTTTCTGATAATGAGCTCGCTCGTCTCGACAAGCGCGAGCGGCGTTACGAGCGGGTCGATGTGACCGACGCGGTGGAATTGCTTGAGGGAAATGCAGCTGAATTCGAGATTGATGCGGTGATCACGTACGTTCCAACAGATGAGCCTGTTGCCGAGTATGTCGACGGCCGAGATCGTGGTCGGGCCGGCATCGAAGTTCGATATTGGGACCTCGTGAATACTGCGTTTGACGAGTTGCTGCCGGGAGCGGGTGCGCGTTTCCGTGCGTCAACGCCTGAGCCCGATGTGCCGGTGGTCGATGTTTCGAGGATCGAATGAGTGCCGATGTGTCCGCAGAACGCAAAGAAGTGTTCGAGGTTGTTTCTGAGTTTGCGCCAGCGGGCGACCAGCCAAAAGCGATTGCGTCACTCGCTGAGGGTGTAGAGGCCGGTCATCGATTTCAGACGCTGCTCGGCATCACTGGTTCGGGTAAATCGGCGACGATTGCATGGACAATCGAGAAAGTGCAACGACCCACGCTGATCTTGGCTCCAAATAAGAGTCTTGCCGCTCAGTTAGCTCAAGAGATGAGAGAGTTCTTCCCCAACAATCGGGTGGAGTATTTCGTCTCCTATTACGACTATTACCAGCCTGAGGCGTATATCCCGTCGAGCGACACGTTCATCGAGAAGGATTCATCAATCAATGATGAGATCGACCGGTTACGCCACTCGTCGACGGCGGCGTTGCTTACTCGTCGTGACACGATCGTCGTTGCCTCTGTCTCGTGCATTTACGGTATGGGCTCTCCTGACGAGTACCGAGGGCAACTTCTCGATCTCAATGTGGGTATCGACTACGACATGCGTTCGATTCTTCGTCGCTTGGTCGATATGCAATATGACCGCAACGACATGACGCTTATTCGTGGAAAGTTCAGGGTACGAGGCGACACGATCGAGGTGCATCCGGCGTACGAAGAATCGGTTCTTCGCATCGAGATGTTTGGTGACACGGTCGATCGTCTCACTCGTATCGACCCAATCACGGGCGAGACGCTGGAAGAGTTGTCTCGTGCATATGTCTTTCCTGCGACACACTATGTCGCAGGTGTCGAGCGTATGGCTCGAGCGATTGTAGGCATTGAGGCTGAATTGCAAACCAGCCTGAGCGAGTTTGAACGTGAGCAGAAGTTGCTTGAGGCGCAGCGGTTGAGGATGCGTACCCAATATGACCTTGAAATGATGGCGGAGGTCGGCTACTGCTCGGGGATTGAGAACTATTCGATGCACATCGATGGGCGTGAGCCGGGCGAGCCTCCGTTCTCCTTGCTCGACTACTTCCCGGACGATTATCTGCTCGTGATCGATGAAAGCCATGTTGCAGTGCCGCAGTTGCACGGCCAATATGCGGGTGATCGCAGTCGAAAAGATGTGCTCGTCGAACATGGCTTCCGTCTGCCAAGCGCTCGAGATAACCGACCGTTGACCTTCGATGAAACGATGGAACGTATCAACCAATGTGTGTTCTTGTCAGCAACACCAAGTGACTATGAATTGTCGGTTTCTGACAATGTTGCAGAGCAGATCGTGCGCCCGACAGGGCTTGTTGACCCTGAGGTTATTGTTCGTCCAACGAAAGGCCAGATCGATGATCTCATTGAGATGGTGAGCGATCGGGTGACCAAAGGTGATCGCGTGTTGGTGACGACGCTGACAAAGAAAATGGCCGAGGACCTCACCGATTATTTGCTTGAGCAAGGGTTGCGGGTCAGGTATCTCCATTCGAATATCGACACGATCCAGCGCATCGAAATTCTGCGGGCGCTACGCCTCGGCGAGTTTGATGTGCTGGTAGGCATCAATCTGTTGCGTGAGGGTCTTGACCTCCCTGAGGTATCACTCGTATGCATTCTCGACGCCGACAAAGAGGGGTTTTTGCGGAGTGAGACCTCGCTCATTCAGATGATTGGTCGTGCCGCCCGGAATGTTGATGGGCAGGTCGTGATGTATGCCGACCGGGTGACCAATTCGATGCAGCGAGCGATTTCTGAGACAAAGCGTCGTCGCGATGTGCAAATTGCGTACAACGAAGAGCATGGCATTGATCCGCAGACAATCCGAAAAGCGGTGGGCGATATTTTGTCAATGTTGCGACCTGATGCGGGTACGACTCCGGTGCCTGGCAAAGATCGCCGTCGGAAGCGTGAGCGAGAAAAGGTACAGCGTGAGTTGGCCTCGCTTCCCGAGAAGGAAATTGCCCGTCTCATTCAAAGCCTCGAAGAGGAAATGCATGAGGCTTCGGTCGAATTGAAGTTTGAGTACGCGGCCCGGCTGCGAGATGAGATTGCGGATCTTCGTCGTGAACTCCGTGACGCTCGGTGACTGAGGGCCGGTTAGCCTCGCCAGTCGTGGCTTCTCGTTCATCAACGACTTCGAAGGCGGGGTCCCGTCCCGCAGCGAAGAAGAAGGGGAGCGCTGCTGCAAAATCGGGTGCTACAAAAAAGTTGCCGGTGTCTTCTCCGAAGGCACAAGCGACCGCTCGTGCCCGGCGGTCAGCGGCTCGAGCTGCAGCTGGAGACGCCCCGGTCATCACCGTGAGAGGCGCCCGCGAGCACAACCTGAAGAATGTGTCGGTCGAAGTTCCGAGAGATCGTTTGGTGGTGTTCACCGGCTTGTCGGGCTCGGGTAAGTCGAGCCTTGCGTTCGACACTATCTACGCAGAAGGGCAGCGACGGTACGTCGAATCGCTGTCGTCGTATGCTCGGCAGTTTTTAGGTCAGATGGATAAACCCGATGTCGATGTCATCGAAGGTTTGTCGCCTGCGATTTCTATTGACCAGAAGTCGGCAAGCCGAAACCCGCGTTCAACAGTGGGAACGATCACCGAGGTATACGACTATCTCCGACTCTTGTATGCCCGGATCGGCGTGCAGCACTGCCCAGATGACGGTTCGCGCCTGCAGCGCCAGACCCCACAGCAGATTGTCGATCGGGTGCTTGAGCTCGAACCTGACACCCGGTTCCAGATCCTTGCACCGGTGGTTCGTGGACGTAAAGGTGAGTACGAGACACTCCTCGAAGACCTTTCGGGCCAGGGGTACGTGCGTGCTCGCATTGACGGTGAGACGGTTCAGATCGATGAGTTTTTGAAGGGCGAAGACCGGCTTGCTCGTTATGAGTCGCATGACATCGAGGTTGTTGTCGACCGTTTGGTGCTTCGCGAGGGAATTGAGCGGCGACTCACCGATTCGCTTGAAACTGCGTTGCAACTCGCTGATGGTGTGGCTCAGGTTGACATTGTTCCTCGTGATGGTGACGAGGGCGAGACGTTGACGTTCAGCCAGCATCTTGCCTGTCCTGTGTGTGGATCGAGTTACGACGAACCTGCTCCTCGTAATTTCTCGTTTAACTCGCCGTATGGAGCTTGCGAGACCTGCGATGGTCTCGGTACCACGTTTGAGGTCGACCCTGAACTTGTAATTCCTGATGTCGAAGTGTCAGTGGTCGATGGAGCTATTGTGCCGTGGCGATCGGCCCACACGCAGTACTTCACCCGCATGCTTGAATCGGTGGCTGAAGCCAACGACATCGACCTGACCTTGCCGTGGAAAGATCTACCGTCGAAGCATCAGAAGATTCTTCTTGGTGGTGCTCGGGGGCGGTTGACGGTGAGATACCGCAATCGTTACGGTCGGTCACGAACGTTCTCGTCGGAGTTTGAGGGAGTGATTCCGTGGATTAAACGTCGCCACGAATCTGCAGATAGTGACTGGACCCGTGAGCAGTTCGAGGGGTACATGCGTGAGGTACCGTGTTCGGCCTGTGACGGCGCGCGCCTGAAGCCGTTCACCCTTGCGGTGACCATTAACGAACGGAATATTTCGCAGGTCTGTGAGATGTCGATCGCTGATTCCGCAGAATTTCTTGCGGGTCTAGAACTGTCTGACCGAGATCGAATGATTGCTGAGCGCGTGACAAAAGAGATCAATGCTCGGCTTGGCTTTTTGCTTGACGTCGGTCTCGATTACCTGACGTTGGCGCGATCGGCGGGAACGCTGGCGGGAGGAGAGGCGCAACGCATTCGGCTTGCAAGCCAGATTGGTTCTGGTTTGGTGGGCACCCTGTACGTGCTCGACGAGCCGTCGATCGGTCTCCACCAGCGTGATAACCGACGGCTGATCGACACCTTGACTCGTCTTCGTGATCTGGGCAACACGGTGATTGTTGTTGAACACGACGAAGAGACCATTCGTGAAAGCGACTGGATTGTTGACATTGGCCCAGGGGCCGGTGAGCACGGTGGCGAAATTGTGTACTCGGGGCCAGTGCCCGGCGTTGAAAAGGCTTCTGCATCGGTGACCGGTGATTATCTTGCGGGCCGTCGAGCGATTCCGGTGCCCGAACTGCGGCGTGCCCGAGGGGAGCATGCACTACGAGTCATTGGTGCGCGTGAACACAACTTGCAAGATGTTGATGTCGATATTCCGCTCGGAAATTTTGTTGCGGTGACAGGTGTGTCAGGTTCCGGAAAGTCCACCCTTGTCCGTGACATTCTGTTGCCGGTGTTGATGCAGCGGATTTATTCGTCGAAGATTCCTGCTGGTAAGCATCGTCGAATCGACGGCATTGAACACCTCGACAAGGTGATCGATATGGACCAGTCACCGATTGGCCGCACTCCGCGTTCGAACCCGGCGACTTACACCGGGGTGTTCGATCACATTCGCAAGCTGTTTGCGGCAACGAATGAGGCGAAAATGCGTGGCTATCTTCCCGGCAGGTTCTCGTTCAATGTGAAGGGTGGTCGTTGTGACGCCTGCTCAGGTGACGGGACGATCAAGATCGAAATGCACTTCTTGCCCGACGTGTATGTGCCGTGTGAGATCTGCAAGGGCGCCCGCTATAACCGCGACACGCTTGACGTTGAGTTCAAAGGCAAGAACATCGCGGATGTATTGAATATGCCGGTGGCTGAGGCTGTTGAGTTCTTTAGTAATCAACCTTCGATCGCCCGCTATTTGCAGACGTTGATGGATGTGGGGCTCGGCTATGTTCGGCTCGGCCAATCGGCTCCGACGTTGTCGGGTGGTGAAGCCCAGCGAGTGAAGTTGGCGACCGAACTTGCGAAGCGTTCCACCGGTCATACCATTTATTTACTCGATGAACCGACGACGGGTTTGCACTTTGAAGATGTCCGGCGTTTGCTGACGGTGTTGGGTCGTCTTGTCGACCAGGGCAACACCGTGCTGGTCATTGAGCACAATCTCGACGTGATTAAAACCGCTGATTGGTTAATAGACCTTGGCCCCGAGGGTGGGGTCGGGGGTGGAGCCGTTGTTGCCGAAGGCACACCAGAGCAGGTCGCCGCAGTCGATACCTCTCACACGGGGGGTTTCCTGCGAGACTTGCTCGCGTGATCCAATCGTCGATCGACTCTCTCGAACATCGGGCCGAGTTACAGCGGCGCACATTGATGACGTTGCGGGTTGCAGTGGTGCCCGGGCAGGCCGCAGTTGCTGGCACAGTTGCGGTCGTATCGCTGCTCGCAAAAGACATGCTGGGTTCCGACCGACTCGCCGGCCTCGGGTCGGCGGCGTTCACATTCGGCGCAGCGTTGACATCGATTCCGTTGGCTGCATTTATGCGTCGGCGTGGGCGACGCCCGGGTCTCGCTCTTGCCCTTGGCATCGGGTCGTTTGGCTCGCTTGTTGCGGCTGCTGGTGGTCAGACACGTATGTTCTGGCTGTTTATTATCGGCATGTTGCTGTTCGGTTCGGGCCAGGCTGCTTCGCTGGGTGCCCGTTATGCCGCAGCTGATCTCGCAACTGATGATGAGCGCGCAAAAGCGATTGGTGCTGTGGTGTGGATCGGCACATTGGGCGCCGTGTTCGGTCCGTTGTTCACGCCATTGGAGAAACGCTTCGGTATTGCGATCGGGCTTGACGAATATGTGGGTCCTTATCTGTTTGCAGCAGCACTGTTCGCAGTAGGGGCGCTTGCGTACATCGTGTTTTTGCGGCCTGACCCGTTAGTCGTTTCGAATGCGGTTGACCCTACTGCTGAGCGAGCGCAGCCGATCAAACAGGTTCGTAACTCTTTCGGTGAGATTCGGAAGTCAAAACATGCAATGCTCGGGCTGGTGGCGATGGCGGGCGCGCAGGCGTCGATGGTCGGTGTGATGACGATGACACCTCCGCATATGGCCGACCATGGGCATGCTGATCTCTCTGCGATGGTGATCGCGTTGCATATCGTCGGAATGTTTGGCCTTGCTCCGCTGGTTGGACGGTTCGTTGACCGCACCGGAGCGGTTAAGTCGGTGCTCATTGGTGCCGTGTTGCTCGGAGTAAGCACCATAACTGTGCAGATTGCCGGGTATGTACCGGCACTTGTGTTTACCGGACTGTTCCTACTGGGTCTCGGTTGGAACATCGGGCTCATCGCCGGTACGTCTTTGCTGACATCGTCGGTGTCGGTGCATGCCCGAGTCGAGGCTCAAGGCACCGGTGATCTCACGTTGAGTTTGTGTGGAGCGATTGCTGCGTTGGGGTCGGGCTTTGTGAAGCAGTCGTTTGAGTATCACATTCTTGCTGACCTGGCGACGGTGCTCGCCGGCGGGATGTTGTTGTATGCGCTGTACGTGCGGGCAGCGTCTAGCGCAGCCGCTTCGATAGCTCATTAAGGCGCTTTTTCTCATCTGATGAGAGGGCGTCGAGCCCGCTCGATGACACCTTGTCGAGTAGGACGTCGAGTTCATTTTGAAGCGCTTGGGTTGCAGGTGAGGCCGCAGGTGGTTCCCACGGGCCGCTCACGACTCGCGATCCTCCACGGCTCCGGTTGGGGCGGCGGACTTTCCCTCTCGACGAACGGGTCGGCTTTTTATGCCGGTTGTTGTTGGTGAATCGAGGGATCATGTCGAGACGATCAGCGAATCCCCATTGGCGCACGGTAACGAGGGCGGTGCCGATGGCGAGCAGCATGACGAGGAGTGACCCCCAGATGCGGTCGCCGACGAATCGAAGGATGTCGATGCCCACAAAGATCGAGGCGATTATCCATGCCGGGATGCCGAAGAAGAACGGAGCATCTGGGTTCTCAGCGGCGAAGATGGCCAGCATCACGGTGCCGAGCAGTCCGAGTCCCATTTCGGCGGCCGTCGGAAGGTCTCCGATGATCGAGACGAACAGAGTGGGCGCAACGGTGATGGCGACGATGAGTCGGGTGAATCTAATCCGGCCCACCATTTCTTCAACGATGTGTCCGAAGTACCAGAAGAAGAACAGAGTGATGAGCACCCATGCGCTCGTTGGCGGAGTCGCGATTGGCCAGGTGATAAGGCGCCAGATTTCGAATTGGCGTACCGCTGACGGGTGAAAGACGAGTTTGGCGAACCATTCGATACTGACGGCATACAGAAACATTGAGATGATGCCCGAGCCAACGAGAAATGCGGTCGTCGTCACGTCGATGTTGCCAAGTTTGAACCAACCATCGCGAGAGCGAGGGCCCGGTATGCCGAAATTGAATCGTTGTGCCACGCCTCCACGGTACTGGCACCGCAACGCTCTGTGCAGTCTCTGCTCGTAGTCTCTTGGAAGTGATTGAGCGGCCGCCTTCAGGAACGATTCCGGATGAGCCCGGGTCGTACCAATTTAAAGATGCTCAAGGCCGCGTCATCTATGTGGGTAAGGCGTCGAGTCTGCGGCATCGTTTGAGCAGCTATTTCCAGCGGGCAGATCGGTTGCACCCTCGAACCCGTCAGATGGTGGAGACTGCCGAGTCGGTCGAGTGGACGATTGTGCGCAACGAGGTTGAGGCATTGATGCTCGAGTATTCGCTCATCAAGCAGCATCGACCACGGTTCAATGTTCGGTTACGTGATGACAAGAGTTATCCGTTTCTTGCTCTGACGACCGATGAGGAGTGGCCGCGGGCGATGGTGACTCGGAGTGCTCGTCGAAAAGGGGTCCGCTATTTCGGGCCGTATGCCCATGCCTATGCGATTCGTGAGACGCTCGACTTGCTGTTGAGGTCGTTTCCTGTTCGAACCTGTTCGCCGGGCAAGTTTCGTCAGCACGAGCGTCTCGGCCGTCCGTGTTTATTGTTTCACATCGAGAAGTGCGCAGGACCGTGCGTCGGAGAGGTGTCAGCAGACGACTACGAGTCGATGGTGAGTGAACTTTGTGGCTTTCTCGGTGGTGATACCGACGAGGTGGTGGCCCGTCTCACCGGCGAGATGAGCGATGCGGCAAAGGCCCTTGAGTTTGAAAAAGCGGCACGGTTGCGTGATCGACTCGAGTCGGTCGAGCGAGCGATTGAGCGTCAGCAGATGGTGGCTGAACGCGATGAGGATCTCGACATCATCGGTGTCTCTGATGACGAGTTAGAGGCATCAGTGCAGGTGTTCTTTGTGCGTCGTGGACGAGTTGTGGGTCGTAAGGGGTTTGTGCTCGACAAGGTTGAAGAACTCTCCGATGGTGCGCTTGTCGGCAGGGTGATGGAGTCGATGTATGGCGATGAGCCGCCAACTGGGGTACCGAAGCAGGTGTTGGTGCCGACGGTACCCGATGACGTTGGGCTCTATGAAGAGTGGCTTGCAATGCTTCGGGGTTCGAAGGTTGCGATCCGGGTGCCGCAGCGCGGTGATCGTCGGCAGTTGCTCGAGACGGTGACTCATAATGCTCGAGAAGAGTTTGTGCGGCACCGGATGCGTCGGGCGAGTGATCACAATACGAGAAGTCGGGCATTGGCTGAGTTGCAAGACGCATTGCAGCTTCCTGAGGCGCCGTTGCGTATCGAGTGTTATGACATGGCGCATTTGCAGGGCACTGATTACGTCGGTTCGATGGTGGTGCTCGAGGACGGCATGCCTGCAAAGAGGGAGTATCGACGTTTTAAAGTCAATATCGATGGCAACGATGATTATGCGGCGATGGAGGAGGTGCTGACTCGTCGATTGCAGGCTTACCTTGATGAGCGTGATCAGCCGATCGAAGAGCGTGGTGAGACCCCAGGGAAGTTTGCGTACCCCCCACAGTTGCTCGTGGTCGATGGGGGTAAGGGGCAACTCGGGGTCGCTGAGCGAGTGGTGAACGAACTTGGGTTGGCCGATGAGATTCCTGTTGCGGCTCTTGCGAAGCGGTTCGAGGAGGTCTATGTGCCGGGCTCCTCAGCGCCAGTTCGTATTGCCCGCGGTTCTGAGGCGCTGTTTATGTTGCAGCGCATTCGCGACGAGGCACACCGTTTTGCGAATTCGTTCCACCGCGAGCGACGTTCGAAGCGAATGACGGCGAGCAGCCTCGACGGCATACCGGGTTTAGGGCCAGCTCGCAGAGACCGCCTGGTGAAGGCGCTTGGTGGTGTGCGGGCGGTGAAAGCGGCCGACCTTGAGTCGTTGCAAGCGCTGTCATTTCTGCCTGATGCGGTGGCCAAGGCGGTTTACGACAAGTTCCACTCCGACGCCACGTAGCCACAGGCGTTCAGAGTTGGCTTATGACCTCGGTGTGAAGCCGGTCGAGGTGCTCTTTC
>DLTS01000008.1 GCA_002501485.1 Acidimicrobiaceae bacterium UBA7830 | reverse complement strand
CAGTGGACTCTTAATCCATTGGTTCTGGGTTCGAATCCCAGGGGGCGGACTAGGGAATGGACATAGGGCCAGGGATTCACAACACGTCACACCGCACATCGCGGGCGGACCATTCGATGACAACTTCTTCACGAGAAGTGTGTCGTTCGGCGCAGGAGTAAACGATCGCAAACACTCTGGGAAGGCCGTGAAGACCAACCTGGTGCGCCGCACCACATCCCTATACAGATTTAGTTAGGTCAAAACGGCCTCACTTGATGTCTTTCAGATTTGCAGATCTGCATTCCGGTGCAAATCGGTGGCGCAGTCAAGCAGCTCAGGTGCTTGCCATCGTTGCGACGATTTGCTCAACCACTGCAGGGCTCGTCGCAAAATTGAGGCGAACATGACCCGAACCGTTTGCCCCGAATTGCATACCTGGGCTCAGTTCAACCCCGCGGGACTGAAAGAGTTCGAACGGGCCGTCACCTTCGCCAAGCACCGAACAATCGATCCATGCGAGATAGGTCGCACTCGGAATCTGATATTTGACTCCTGGCAAATACGCCTCAACCAACTCAGCCAACCGGTGTCGGTTCTCGTCGAGTACATCCATCACCGCTGCCAGCCACTCATCACCGCCGGTCCACGCCGCAACCGCCGCCTCCACCCCGAACAGGTTTGGCGAGCCAAACCAATGCCTCGGATAACTCCGAACCATGACGTCGAAGCGCTCGATGCCGACATGCATCACCGCCCAGCGGAGACTAGCCAAATTGAACGCCTTCGATGTCGACGTCACTGTGATGGTTCGAGACTCGACTGCCGGGCTCAACGATGCGAATGGAATGTGGGTCTTTGGCCCGTAGACGAGATCTGAGTGGATTTCATCAGAGATGACGATGAGATCGAATTCTTCAACAATCTCCGCAATCGCCTCGAGCTGCTGGCGATCAAACACGTGGCCGGTCGGATTTTGTGGATGACACAACAACAGTGCCACCGGCTTCTCCAACGCAATCACCGTTCGCAGTTCATCAACATCGAAGGGTGCATGAACAAGTCGTCGATCCATGTCGGCCAACGACTGCAAAAACGGATGATATGCCGGGGTGTGCAATGCGATTGCATCGCCGGGCTCAGTGAGCATGCCGATAGCGAGCCGAACGCCCTGCAGCACGTCAGCCAGGTCGTGCACCCGGTCTACGTCGATACTCCACCCGTATTTTGAGGCCATCCGATCGACGAAGACACGACCAGCTGGCGACGCACCGGTACCCCACTGCTGATACCCCGCCATTCCGCGATCGATAATTGACTGCAGGCGATCAGTAATCGCCGGTGCCATAGGAAAATCCATGTCGGCGACCCATGCCGCAAGCCGGTCAGGATGCTGCTGCCACTTCACTCCCGGAGTTGACCGAAGTTGGTCAACCGTCAGCGATCGCAAGCCAAATGGATCATGACCAGTCACTGCGGATCCCCCACCTCAATTCCAAACTTCTCTGCACGGTCACGCATAAACACTGGCACACCCCACGACAGGCCGGATGCAGCTCTCGCATATGCCGGACCATCTTCTGCCCATTCATGACAGGTATTCGTGTTCATCTTCCACGAGTCATCATCGGGCTCTCGGTTGAAACCCAACTTCAGTTCGGGTTCGTCAGAATCAGGAATCTCGAATGTTCGCATCGACCATGAACACTGCACCGCTACTGGACCCATGGCAAGAAGCAAAGCAGTGGTGTGGGTGCAGCCTCGTGGCCCGCCAAATAGTTCGCGCACTTTATTAGAGAACCCCCTCGCAATTGAGAGGCCCTCAAGTTTCTTGTAGTGGTCGGTGATCACTGAGCACGTTGTATGGGGGAACGTATTGAAGGTCACCTCTGCGCGCTCAATCTCGAGACTCGGAAACGAGACCTCGAGATCAACCACCATGTGATGGACCGTGATGGGATCAGGGTCGTGGGAAATGTAGAGCCCTGGTGGTTTCTGATCGCGAACGGCGCCCCGTATCAGCACACGATCTGGACTCAGACGGTACGACCTCACTCGATATTCGCGCTCGTGAAGCGGCGTAAGTTCAGCATCGTCAGGGAGAATTGAGTCTGAGAGGAAGAGGTCAACACCGGTGCTCATACGCCTTTGATGATCGCAGACTCAGCCTCGCTTCAGCGAATGAGAGCACGCATGCCAACGCCGGAGATGTTCAGCAGACTTGAGCGATCGCGACCGCGACCTGCGCAGCAACCTCAGCGTTGTGCTCAGCGAGCGCGAGGTTGGCCGGGAGGCTGTCACCGTCGGTTCCAGCCGCAATTCGCTCAAGCACAAATGGGGTGATCGCAGCGCCGCGAATCCCTTGCGCCTCGCATTCCTCTAACGCTGAAGCAAGCGCAGCATCAAGCCGCTCAGCATCAAGCGAATCAGCTTCAGGAATCGGGACTGCGAGCAACACCCCTTGGTCGGCCCTGGTTCGGTTGTGGAATGCAGCAGCCACAACCTCAGCCGTCTCCACCCGATGCGGAACGTTGAGACCTGACGTTCTTGTGTAGAAGGCAGGGAATTCATCGGTCTGCCAACCCAAGACAGGCACTCCCGCAGTTTCGAGATACTCAAGTGTTCGGGCGAGATCGAGAAACGCTTTCGCTCCTGCTGACACCGTGACAACGGCGCGACGAGCAATGGCCTCGAGGTCTGCGCTGATATCCCCGGTAAGTTCAGACCCTCGGTGCACTCCACCAATTCCTCCAGTGGCAAAAACGCGAATTCCTGCGTGTTCGGCAAGCGTGAGCGCCGCCGACACGGTCGTCGCCCCGTAGTTCCACCCTTGGGCGATGGCAACCGGGATATCTCTCTCCGCCATCTTCTTTGCCGGTCCGCAAACCCTCTCGCGGTCGATCTGTGAAGTCCCGACATGAGCAGCACCGTTGAATACTGCGGTCACTGCAGGGACTGCCCCAACCGCTCGAACCGCTCGTTCACACCGACTCAACGCTTCTTCGTTGGAGGGAGAAGGTAGGCCCAGGTGAGAGAAGATTGTTGACTCCATCGCAACAACTGCTCGGCCTTCCGCGAGAGCGGTCGCAACTTCATCGCTCACACGGACATCAAACATCTTGGCTACCTGCGGATTCACGGTGCCAGTGTGCCAGTGCGAACGAACCTCGAGACAACTTCGACATGATGGGTGCCGGGGAACAGGTCAAGCGCCTCACAACGTTCCAATCGGAAACCCTCTTTTTCCAGCAATGCAGCGTCTCGGGCGAACGAAACCGGGTCACAACTCACCAATACCAACACTTCCGGTTGAGCTCTCACGACCGCCGAGACGCCCGGTCGTCCCAGACCCGAGCGGGCCGGATCAGCAATCACCACCTCGGGCCTAAGGTCGCCACGCACCGGACGCCACCGCCCGAACTCGCCCTGCGCAAATTCAGAGCGACCTTCGCGTCCGTCCAAATTAATACGTGCATCGGCGAGCGCAGCACGCGAGGTTTCAACGACCCACACATCGACTTCGGATGGCACTGCAGTTGCTGCGAACAGGCCGATGCCGCCGTATGCATCGACAACCGCTCTCGCTGAGGCGAGTTCTGGGGCATGGCGAGATACTGCATCCACAAGGAGGTCGGCGGCTTGCGGGCCACTCTGAAAGAACGATCCAGCACTTACCACAAGATCAACGCCGGCAACCTGCTCGATCAGTGAAGCGTCAGGACCGATGTGCACACTTGCGGGGAGCCCATCGACGTTGCCAAGTCGATCATCCCATCGTGCTGTGACCTCTCCGGTCGCAACCGACGCCCGAAGAGTGACTTCAAGACCGGGGTCGACCGTGATCGATTCGATCATTTCAGCAAGCACCGGAACCGCTATCTCGCAGCGATCCGCCGGAACACTCGTATCTTCGGCAGCCCTTCGAAACCCCGCCCGATGATCTGCGGTTCCGATGACCCGAACACTGGAGCGGTAATTGTTGCGAGCCACCGACGCGCCGATCTCTGGTTTGCGGTCCATTTTCGCCGTTCGACGAAGCGCCTCGACGACAATGCCTGCTTTAAGTTCGAGATGGTGTTGAGGAAGAATTTCTGCCCAGTCACACCCCCCACAACCAGCACCGCGAGCGGGACATGTCGGTGAGCCCCGTTTCGTCGATCCGGCCTCGACGCTCGTGATAACGGCTCGCGCCCAGTCACGCCGTTCATCCACCACCTCAATCGTTGCGAGATCACCTGGAATGCCTCCTCTCACAAACACGACGCGTCCATCTGAAAGTCGACCGAGGCCCTCACCACCTGCAACGACGCGCTCGATCGGAACCCCGGAATGTAGCTTCGGCGAGTCATCGGGCATTCTCACAACGTAGGTGAGCGCGATCTCCCAACTAGGGTTCAGTGCGTGGCACGCCCGATACTCATCTCACCGTCAGTTCTCCCGGCAGATTTTTCGCGCCTCGGTGAGGAAGTTGCGGCACTCGATCAGGCTGGCGTTGATCTCATTCAGTGGGATGTCATGGACGGTCAATTCGTGCCGAATCTCACCTTTGGGCCAGATGTCATCGCATCGGCACGGGCCCATACGTCGGTACCGTTCGAAGCCCATTTGATGGTGCTGAACCCGGACGAACTTGCCAACCGGTATGTCGAGGCCGGTTGCTCACGACTCATTGTTCATGCAGAGGCATGTTCGCATCTCCACCGCACCCTCGCCCACATCAACGACCTTGGGGCTACCGCAGCCGTTGCGCTCAACCCAGCGACACCAGCCGCCGCCGTGGAGCACGTGCTTGGCCTCGTTGATCTCGTGTTGGTGATGACGGTAAACCCAGGATTCGGCGGCCAAAAGTACATCGCAACCATGGAACCAAAAATTCGCGAAGTCAGACAGATGATTGAAGATTCTGGCCGTGGAGACGAGATTCACCTCGAAGTTGATGGGGGCATCGGCCCCACGACAATTGCTGGTGCTGCGGCGGCGGGAGCAAACGTTCTCATCGCTGGAACCGCTCTCTACCGGCATCCAGATGGGCTAACCGCTGCCGTTTCAGAGTTGCGCGCACTCGCAAACGCAGCAGCTAGTTAGTACGCGGACACACTCTGGTTAGCCGGGTCGACGACGCTCTGGGCGACGTAAATCCCTCAAACTTGCAAACAAACTTTGTGACGAGAGCCTCAACATCGCCAGCAAGAAGATCACCCCCATCACAATCGTGAACGGAACCAAGAGCGCAGCCGCAATATTTGATCGCTCAGACAACATTGGATCGATGATCGAAAAGTCGACCGATGTTCCATCGACATTCAATGTCATGATCGGGTCCTCAGGCTCAGGGCAGACAACATCGTTTTCTGAAACTCCGACGATCTCATCGCCTGCAAAATCGACAGGGGACTCTGTCAACTTCGATGACAAAATCCCAAGGTCTGGATGCTGATAGGCACCAACCAGATAGGTCTCGCCCTCGTTCACGTATTGCGCGTCATACCCAAAGCGGATGTCGATGGTGCCAACCTCAGTCACCAAAGAGGCATCACCTGATCGAATCGTGATCATGGCGAAACGAACGGTTTTTGCATCTCGAGCAGCGACTGTTCCGACGAAGACCACATCCGCAAGATGCCACGGCTCGCACCCAACAGGCACCTCAACTAACGGAAGCGACGCCACCGTCTCGGTTTTATTCACGACGACGGCTCCACCATCAGACTCGCTATCCATATCTTGAGCAGTGGCAGTCGGTGAATGCACTGCAACGAACACGCTTGTTGCGAGTAGTACCCATCGCAATAAGAGTCGTCGGTCTCGCTCGAACACAAGCCCACGGTAATAGCCGGTGCATCATCAACTCGTTCACCGCCATACTGATCAGATGGGATTTAACCCTTACCGAAAGTTCTCGGCACGCCCCAGCGACTATCTCTTCGTTGCGAGCGGGCTGCTCATCGCCGGGGCATTGCTCGCCTGGGGCATTTTTGGTTAATTACCCCTCCGAACGCTAGCTCGAGAATGTTGGTCTCCCCCCGATGACCGCTGCAACGTCAAACCTCACTGCGACGTCATCGCGTTGAGACCACTGAAAGTGATCTGCCAGCCAGATCGACGTTGCTGCTCGCGTCTGTGACTAGTTCGTTTCTGTGTCCACAGCGGCCGATCCATCAAATTGCGGCGAGCGTCTCCACTTCGCCTCGACGATCACAAGGGTCGAGTCTGTCGCAACGATGAGATCAAGTTCTCCGGCCCGACCACGCCAGTTACGATCGAGCACGACAAACCACATCGCTGATAGTTCAGCGCGACGCGACGCTCAGCAAGTACGCCTCTCCGATACGAATCCGCCACATGCGACCACCTTGTCCACCAGCAGGGCCGCTACGGTCCATTGGCACCGTTCCAAACGGCGGAGCGGAGAACTCAGAATTCGCGCTTCTCGCGAACGCGAGCTGCCTTACCTACGCGATCGCGGAGGTAATACAACTTCGCACGGCGAACGTCACCGCGCTTCACGACCTCAACCTTGGCAACGGTCGGTGTGTGCATTGGGAATGTTCGTTCGACACCCACGCCGTAGCTCAACTTGCGAACGGTGTAGGTCTCTTGAAGGCCACCACCACGAATCGAGATGACGTTGCCTTGGAAAATCTGGACACGTTCTTTGCCACCCTCAACGACACGAACATGCACCTTGAGCTCGTCTCCTGGTCCAAATTCCGGGATATCCGTGCGCAACGAGTCCTGATCGATGAAATCGGTGGTCTTCATGAGTCTTCCTGATCTTTCGAGACGGCCCAGCTCAATCTGGGTTGGCCGGTAAAGGATACGGGATGGGTGGGAACTCTTCCAACAAACGGGCGTCATCTACGGAAAGGCCACCGAGTGCCTCAATGAGGTCTGGCCGGTGCTGAATCGTTCGGTGCAAGGCTTGAGCCCGCCGCCACCGCTCTATCAGCGCATGATTTCCACTTCTCAGTACCTCGGGAACTTCCCATCCACGAAAATCTGCTGGCCGAGTGAACTGTGGCTCCTCGAGAAGCCTTCCCTCACCAAAACTTTCCGTCAACGGCCCAACCTCATTGCCCATTACACCCGGCAGCAATCTGGTCACCGCCTCAATGACGAGGCACGCTGCAACCTCACCTCCAGCAAGCACCACATCGCCGACGCTGATTTCATCATCAACAAGATGCTCTCGGACTCGATGATCAATACCCTCATACCGGCCGCACAGCAGACTGAACCCCTCAAGTTCGCTAAGTTCAAAGGCGTATCGCTGATCGAATGTTCGACCACCCGGAGACAACAGCAGTAAGGGGCGTGGTGGGTCAGCCTCCTCAACCGCAGCGAAAATTGGCTCAGGCCGCATCAACATCCCGGCACCCCCACCAAACGGAGCATCATCGACCGTCCGATGACTATCGGTCGCATGATCACGGGGATCATGGCACCGCACTTCGACGACACCTGATTCCCGTGCCTTGCCCAGCAAACTCTGACTGGTAAACCCGTCAACCATTGACGGAAACAGCGTGAAGACATCGATTCTCATCACAGTTCCCCGTCATCTGACACAAGCTCGAACAGCCCATCGGGCGGGTCGATCACAATGGTCTTCGAGTTCGATTCCACGACAAACACCGAAGGAACGAGAGCCCCCGAGTCGAGCTCGAGAAGATCTGAAGCCGGGTTCGCAATGACGGCGACGCATCTCCCCCACTCCCGACCACCAACATCGACAACTTGCGTACCAATCATTTCGTGCACCCAGAGAGCATCAGGGTCGTCGAGGGGTTGAGCCCGCAGAACTCGACCTGTCATGCGCTCGGCATCATTACGAGAATCAATTTCTGCGAAACGAACGATGAATCGGTTACCAGAACGACGTGAGGACACAACCGTGAGCCACTCCCCCTCGGTCTCAAGAGTTGACCCTTCAGCGACACGCTCAATGCGGTCGGAGGTCAATGACACGAAGATCTCTCCACGGATTCCATGGGCACGACCTAGACGGCCAATCTCTAAAAGGTTTGAGTCAGCCATCGTTGACTCCTGTCCGAGCGACGACGATCAGTCGTCGAGGAATTCGATGTCGACTTCGACGCCGTCTTTTGCGGCCGCTGCCCGGGTCACCGTGCGAATACTTGCCGCAGTGCGACCCCGCCGGCCGATGACGCGCCCGAGGTCTCCGTCGCCGACTCGAACATCAAGACGGGTGCGGTCGCCATCTTCAGTCACGTCAACGCTTACCGCGTCAGGTTGGTCAACGATTGAGCGCACAACGTGCTCAAGAACTGCTGCGGCGGTTGGTGCTGACATGGCTCAGCTCACCCAGCCTTTGATGAGTTGAACTGTTCCATCGCTCCTGAAATTTCTAGAAGCTTTGAAACACGCTCGGTTGGCTGCGCGCCTTCGGAAAGCCACTTCACCGCCTTGTCATTGTCGACCGTGAGCACTGAAGGGTCCTGCCGAGGGTCGTAATGACCGAGTATCTCAATGAAGCGGCCGTCGCGAGGCGAACGGGCATCAGCCGCAACAATGCGGTACTGCGGCTGCTTTTTCTTTCCGATGCGAGTGAGGCGCAACTTTACTGCCATGTCTAAACCGTCTCCTGAGGCAATGAGGAACCCTCGCAGACTATCGGTGCCCAGCGCCGATACCCACCGTTCGCTCCAAACGAGTGCAACCGTGCCTCAGTTCAACGCTTTCCGAGATCTCCGAACGGATTGGAGTCGGGAAATTGGCCGCCGCCCAACATTGACTCAAGATCACCCATATCTGGCACACCCCCTCCAGCAAATGGGTTCCCTTTCATGCCTTTCGCTGCGCGCCGGGCTTTCCGGCCGCCAGGCATACCTCCGCCCCCCATTTTCTTCATCATCTTCTGCATTTCCGAGAACTGCTTCACAAGTCGATTGACTTCAGCGACCGACGTACCTGACCCCGTCGCAATGCGAGCCCGGCGGCTGCCGTTGATGATTTCTGGCCGTGCACGCTCTTCACGAGTCATCGAAAAAATGATCGCTTCAACCGGCTTGAGATCATCGTCACCAATTTCGGCATTCTTCAACTCTTTGGGCATTCCCGGCATCATCCCAAGCACCCCGGAAAGTGGGCCCATTTTCTTCAGAGCCTGCATCTGCTCTAAAAAGTCGTCAAAGGTGAACTGGCCACCCATCAACCGAGCAGCTGCCTCCTCGGCCTGTTCTTTCTCGAAGGCCTGTTCAGCCTGTTCGATGAGAGTGAGCATGTCACCCATGCCGAGAATTCGTCCCGCCATTCGGTCGGGGTGGAATTGTTCAAATGCGTCGATGCGTTCACCGGTCGATGCAAACGCGATCGGACGGCCGATGACTTCCTTCACCGACAGTGCCGCTCCACCACGAGCATCACCGTCAAGCTTCGACATGATGACACCATCGATAGCCAAGGTCTCATGGAATGCTAATGCGGTCTGCACTGCGTCTTGACCGGTCATCGCGTCGATCACGAGGAAGGTGTAGTCGGGCGAAACTGCCTCAGAGATCTCTCGAACCTGCTGCATGAGTTTGGTGTCGATTGATAAACGGCCAGCGGTATCGACGATCAACACATCTCTACCCAAGCGACGCGCTTCTTCAAGACCGGCAGCGGCAACCTGGACCGGATTCGTCGGCTGCGACCAGACCGGAACATCGATCTGCGCTCCAAGGGTACGTAACTGCTCAACTGCAGCAGGACGTTGGAGGTCGGCACCGACGAGCAACGGCTGGTGACCCTGCGACTTAAACCACGATGCAAGTTTGGCTGAGTTCGTCGTCTTACCCGAGCCTTGCAGGCCGGCCATAAGCACCACCGTCGGGGGCTTTGCGGCATACCCGATACGCAAGGCTTCGCCGCCAAGGATGCGGATGAGTTCATCGTGCACTGCCTTGATGACCTGTTGGCCAGGATCGAGCGCTTTCGACTTTGTTGCCCCAATCGCATGTTCACGGATGCGGTTGGTAACTGCTCGAACCACCTGAACATTGACGTCAGCCTCGAGCAGAGCCGCACGAATTTCACTCATGACCTCGTCGACATCGGCTTCGGTAAGACGACCCTTGCCACGGAGTCGCTTGGCAATTCCGTCTAAACGGCTGGAAAGCGAATCAAACATCGCTCATGAGACTACCTGCCGTGCATTTGAGCTGTTTGGCTGATCTCGACCTCAGGGTCGGTCGACACTTGAAGCGAGATCATCAATCGATGCTCTGAGAATCATGGTGTAGGTGTCAGAAATTGCGGCCTCGCGAAATTCCTGCTGATGCGCAAGCCGATTAGGGTCTCGCACGACTTCGAGGAACGCTCGGCGACTCGGGAAGGAGTGGAACCGAATCTGATGCCAAGGTCTCCTGTCACCAACGATGGTCCCCTCAGCCGAGAACCACCCCGAAACTCGCAGCCCGTGCTGAAGAGCAACCTGTGCAGCGGCAGATTGGTACACCTGCATCTCCGACGGGGTATTCGCTGCGTTATCAACATCGCGGAACTGCAAGACGTGAACGACTACAACAGGTCCATCATCGTCAGTCGGTGGATGCGGAACCTCAGACCACTGAGCAGCTGCGGGTGCATCGGTAATAGTCGGGATCGACAAAGGGACACCACCGATGACGATGGTTTGTTGCATACCCGCATCTTTATGAACATGTTGGCGTCGAAAATCAGGGCGGGATTGCATCTCGATGAACGATCGTCTCGTCGGGTACTTCACGACAGCGACACGGTCCCACATCACTCCGTCACCTAGGAGCACATCTTCGACATTGGCGAGGAACACAATTTTTGCGCCGACTGCGTCAAGTGATTCAACCGGCATGTAGCGGTCATCTGCCTCACGTCCAGAGATGACTGCCGAGCCGTCGCCATACTCAGCAACCTCTCGGTATTTCATGAGATTGATCATCCAGATGGGACCGTCATCACCCGGCTCGGTAGTCGCAAGCTTGAGCCCGTATTCATGATCGATCGTGCCGTAGCGAACCCGGTCGGTACGACGAGGATCATGCTCAGTCATCAACAGCCTCCTTCGAGAGATCAGCCAGCACACCATCGGTCGGTACCTCGAGTCGACGCAATCGATTTCGATGCGGACCGTACCGCCAGACCATCTCGTCTTCGTCGAGGTATCGCGTGACCACCGCACGACGCATGTTGTTCGGAAAGAGGTCAAGTCTGCTGTCTTTGAAGCGGGCCGCAACCGACACGGCGCCCCCGGTCGGGTCGACATCGTTCACGCCTCGTTCAAGCGTGCCGTCGGCAACCATGTCATGAATGACTCCGGTGGCAGTGATCACCACACGCCATCCCGCTTGTTCAATCCGTTCGATATGACCAACAAACGGGCCGTCAAAAACTTTCCACACCCCTCGAAGATCGGGGGCCTCGTCGGCAAGCGGTTCATCACATGCTGCGAGCACCGGTGCTGGCCAGGTCTCGCCCCAACCACCCTTTGGTGTTGTTGCAACCGGGATCGAATCGGCTGGCGTCTGCATGCTTGCACTGTCGACAGCGAGGACTGTCGGTACGTAGTGCTCTTGACCTTGTGGTGCCACATCAGGACGTCGTTGGCGATGTCGACAAGGTGCCAGCACAACCGATACCAGAGCGGTCAGCACCCTCTGACGCGTCATCGAGAGTCCCGCGCAATCGCCTCAAGGATGATGCGTGCGACGTCGTTGGGTGAGTCTTCCTGAACGAAATGATGGGCATTCTCGATGGTCTCATGCGGTTGACCTGCCGTTCCAGGTACCCGAGAGAAAAAAATACGATCGCCACCTCGGGTTACAGGATCCCGATCACTGAAACAGCACAAGAACGGCTTCTCCCATCGATCAAAGATCTCCCAAGCAGCGCGGTTGGCTGACGCCGTCGGATCATCGGGTGCGGTCGGCACGAGGGAGGGAAAGATTCGTGCACCGGCTTTGTAGCCGTCGTCAGGGAATGGGGCGTCGTAGGCCGCAATCTCATCTGCCAAAAGTTCACGAACGGTTGCTGCGTTGATGAGCCTTCCAATCTCAAAGTCTGGAGAGGTCTTGCTGTAGTGCTGCCATGCCATAAATGCCTCAGTGAGTGGATGATCACCGGTTGGCAACCCAGTGTTCGAAACCACCACTCGCGCGAACCGCGATGGGTTCTCGGCGACAAGTCGCAGGCCAATCAATCCACCCCAGTCCTGACCAAAGAACGTTGCATCAGAAATATCAAGATGATCAATAATGGCGGCTTGCATCCAACTGACGTGCCGGTTGTAGGTGTAGTCAGAGTTCTCGGTGGGCTTATCGCTCTTTCCGAAGCCAACAAGATCTGGAGCGATCACACGGCATCCTCCATCGACAAGTTGCGGGATGATGCGGCGATAGAGGAAGCACCACGATGGTTCTCCGTGAAGGAGCAAAACCGTTTGCCCATTAAGTGGGCCTTCATCGACGTAGTGGACCCGGAGGCGGCCTCCCTCGCCGTCGTCAATTTCGACATAGTGAGGCTCAAATGGAAAATCGGGTAACTCCTCGAAACGCTCATCTGGGGTTCGCACTACCTGCATTGGTCATTCTCCTCTTTCGTTGGCTCCAATGGTGACGGTGTGAAGGTCATCTCCTACTTCGATTTGGCCGTCGAATTCGGTTGCGGCGAGATCGACCCATTGCTGTTCGCCGCCAGGTGCAATCGCCGGCACGTAATGGGTGAGTACCAACGTTGTCATTCCTGCACGTTGAGCAGTTGCTGCTGCTTCTTCGGGAGAAGAGTGATAGTCGAGAGTGTCGAGTAGCCGCTGCATCGGAACTGTGGCAATGATGTCTTTGCGTATCGCTGTGTGAACGAGAGCGTCTGCCCCGGCACATAAAGCATCCAACGAGTCACACGGCACCGTGTCGCCTGCCACCACAACTGAGTGTCCTCCGGAGTCAAAGCGATAGCCCACGCTTGGCTCGACAGGTTTGTGATCGGTTTGTCCTGCAGTAATCGCCGTCGTCACCTCTAACGGGATCTCGCCCGTCTCAATCTCGATGACGTGCACGGGCGGCTCGTGGTCAAGGTCCTCGTGGTGAGCAAGCCGATAGGCAATGTCGGGGCCGAGGCTGGCGAGAAGATGATCGACGACGTGTTTCGTGCCAACCGGGCCGACGATCGTTAACGGAGTCGGCTCGAAAGTCATCACCCAACGGGTGGTGATGACGTCGTTGAGATCGGTGATGTGATCACTATGTAGGTGCGTGAGCAGCACTGCTGACAACTGAGGTGCGCCGACCCCTGCGGCCGCCATTCTCATAAGGACTCCTCGACCAGCATCGACAAGGTAATGCTCCCCCTCGGCCGAGATCAGCGTGGAGGGCCCAGCACGATCGGGGGCCGGCATCGGACTGCCCGTGCCCAGAAGTGTGATGCGAATCGTCATTGGCGACTCATTTCTGACTCGGCAGCTGCCTTCTTTTCTGCATCAGATCGCCGCTCTGGAACACGGATGACAACTTCACGCAAGTCACCAGTGAATGCATAGGGGGCGTCGTAGTGCTCGGAGACAGGCGATCCGTGGTCGTAGCCAACACTTGATCCCACAGACGACACCATTCTCATATAAAACGGGATGTCGTTTCGCCCACACGCATTCCCATTGATCGAGACCTCGCACCACCCTTTTGTTCGGTCGGTTCGTTCGAGGCGCATTTGCAAGACAACGTCACCTGGTGGAATTTCGCTCGCCGATTCGATAACCGTGTGCTCGTTGAACGCGTTGTAATCAACCATCAGACGTCCGCTTTGAACGAACACAGACACTCCAGAATTCTCTGTGCCAGTCGACCACAGAACACCTTCGTCACCTCGAGCAAACGTCACTGAAGCAGAGAGGTCAAACCACCGGCCCCCGGTTGTCGCCGAGGCGCCTGCTGGTATCGGGGCCATCGGAGGGCGATATGAGTAGAGACCATCTGGACGGTGAGCCGATCGTTCGTGGCGCACCGCAGCAAAGAGTTCAAGCATCCGGTCGTCGAGCGGTAACACACCATGGCGCTCTGCTTCTGACCACCACAGATCGATGAGTTCTTCTGCGGTCTCTGCATCTGTCTCGACGAGATTGTCACATTCTGAGGGGTCCTTGGTGAGGTTATAGATCTCCCAAGGTTCGGTATCAAAATCGTCACCTTGATTGTGTTTGGTGACCGCCTTCCACCACTCACCATTGCGTTCAGTAATGAGCGCACGGCTTCCATTGTTTTCGAAATACTGAAGAGTGTTTGCGGCCGGCGCATCTGCATCGCGCAAAATATCGGCAAACGAATGCCCAGTCACGGGAAGTTGTTCGACACCTTCGAAGACCGATGGCGCTTCAATTCCCAACAGGTCGAGAATTGTTGGCGTGACATCAGAAACGCTGACGAACTGGTCACGCTGCGTTCCCGACTGTGCGGCAAACTCTGCCGGCCATCGAACAATCAGCGGAACGTGCACTCCCCCTTCATGGGTGTTTTGTTTGTACCAACGAAATGGCGAGTTACCGCACTGTGCCCACCCCCACGGATAGTTGGTGTGCGAATGAGGCCCACCGATGTCATCGATGCGGTCGATCGCCTCATCGGGGGTTTCCACGATGCCATTAAAGAATTTCATTTCATGCATGACCCCGAACGGCCCTCCCTCTTGGGAAGCACCGTTATCGGCCAACAGAACAAAGATGGTGTTATCGAGTTCGCCGAGATCTCGAAGCCCATCGATGAACCGCCCAATTTGGTCATCGGTGTGATCAAGAAACGCAGCAAAGGCTTCCTGCAGGCGACAGGCAAGCCGCCGGTGGTTTTCGGGGAGTTCTTCCCATGCCTGAACACCCCAGTTACGGGGGGCTAACTGGGTGTGGGGCGGGATGACTCCGAGTTCGAGCTGACGTTCAAACCAGCGTTCGCGTATCACATCCCAACCCTCGTCGTACCGCCCTCGGTACTTCTGCATGTAGTCGGGCGGCGCTTGATGCGGTGCATGGGTGGCACCGAATGGAAGGTATGCAAAAAACGGCCGGTCAGGCCGAACACCCTTGAGGTTGTTGACCATCTCAAGCAGGTTGTCAACAAGGTCCTCTGAGAGGTGGTACCCCTCCTCAGGGCTACGTGGTGGAGACACCTGCGAGTTGTCTCGAACGAGTTCCGGGTGGAATTGATCGGTTTCCCCCTCGAGAAAGCCATAGAAGCGATCGAATCCTCGACCGAGTGGCCATTGATCGAAAGGGCCTGCAGCCGAGATATCACTCGTCGGTGCGAGGTGCCATTTACCCGCACAGAATGTTGCGTACCCGTGTAAGCGGAGTATCTCTTGAATCGTTGCCGCACGTTGAGAGATGTGGCCAAGTTGGTGTGGGAAGCCTGTCTTCCAGTTCGATACGCCCCGCATCCCAACCGCATGTTGAGATCGTCCGGTGAGGAGGGCAGCCCGAGTGGGCGAGCACAACGGGGTGACGTGAAAGTTGGTGAACGTGATGCCGTCACGTGCCAACGCGTCGATGTTCGATGTATCGATATCTGACCCAAAACATCCGAGCTGAGAAAAGCCGGTGTCATCGAGCAGCACAATGACGACGTTTGGAGCCGCTGGCCCTGGGTCGACTCCTCGATCGAACGATGGCGCAGAATCGGCCAAGGTTCGACCAATTGTTGCACCGGTCGATTCCCAAGAACCTTCGGTAACCATGGGCAAATTGTGCTGTAGCCGAATGCGCTTGTCAAGAACTTTTGAGAGTATTACTCTCAGAAATTTACGGACACACTTGGAGATGACTATGACCAACAGCACGGCAGCGCGAAGTGATGGACGTCGGCAACGTCGAGAAGATGGCCGAAACAGGGTGATCGATGCCGCCATTGCGCTCGTCCTCGACGGGCATGGCGTGCCATCTACCGAAGCGGTCGTTGAACGCGCTGGCGTCTCTTCAGCAAGCCTGTTTCGATATTTCGAAAATCTTGACGACCTTCGAAGTTCGTTTATCTCCCGCTACTTCGAGCGCATTGAGTCGGCTCTCGCAGTCGACCAACTTGGAATTGGTGGCCTCTCGCGTCGAGTGTCTACCTTGTGCACAGCACGCCTTGAGTTCTTTGCCTTGCACGAACCAATGGCAACCCTCGGACGAACGAAAAGCGAAGGAGTCCCACAGGCTCGCGACGCGATCTATCGACTTCGACAGGGCCTTAACGAACAAGTGCTATGCCAATTTGAACCCGAGTTCTCCAAAATGCGCCAACCACATCGTCGGTATTGCGAGACGACAATCTGTTCGCTCACATCGTTTGACTCGTGGTCGTTGATGCGAGCAGACGACCTTGAACGAGATCAAATTCTTCGCACATGGCGCTTTGCGATCACGCGCCTGCTCGGCAACTCGTAGTTAGCCGATCGAGTCGACCGCCGTCACCACTCACGAAAGAGTTCCCGAGCTAGTTACTCACCAGTGCGTCAACGAATTCGGTTGGGTCAAACGGCACAAGATCGTCAACCTGTTCACCCACACCCACAAATTTCACCGGAATACCAAGTTCTGTTTCGACTGCGAACACGATTCCGCCCTTTGCGGATCCGTCAAGTTTTGTCACAACTACCCCGGTCACGCCCGTTGCGGCAGCGAACTCTCTCGCTTGAGCAAGGCCGTTCTGGCCAGTTGTGGCGTCAATGACTAACAATGTCTCGGTCACCACGCCACTTCCCTTCTCGGCTACTCGGCGAACCTTCGAGAGTTCGTCCATCAGGTTCTGTTTGTTATGTAGGCGGCCTGCAGTATCGGCGAGCACAAGATCGATGCGTTTGGCGCTCGCCCGTTCAACCGCATCGAACACCACACTTGAAGGGTCAGCGCCGTCGGCACCTCGGACGATTTCTGCTCCCGAACGTTCGGCCCACATTTGAAGTTGGTCGGCAGCTGCTGCTCGGAAGGTGTCGCCTGCGGACAACAAGACGGTCGAACCAGATGCGATCTGTCGCGATGCGAGCTTCCCAATTGTTGTCGTCTTGCCCACTCCGTTGACGCCGACGAACAACCAAATTGATGTCCCTTCATCTGGTCGCATCGCAAGCTCACGATTCGCCCCCGCGAGTTGCGCAATCATCGACTCTCGCAATGCTGCGATCAAGGCGTCGGGGCTATCGATATCGCCCTTATCAACGCGTTCGCGTAACCGGTCAAGCAACGACGTCGCAACGCCGATTCCGACATCGGCGATGAGTAGTGCGTCTTCAAGTTTTTCCCACACCGAGTCGTCAATGGTTGAACGGCCAAGCACCGAACCAATCGCGTCAGAAAATGCTCCGCGCGCTCGCGCCAAGCGGTCGCGCATTGACGTTGGTGCCGCAGGCTCAACGGGCTCAGCCTCGGCGCTCTCGTCACTGATCTCGTCGGCAGCGACATCAGCAGCTCCGTCGAGCTCACCTGATGGTTCCACCGCAGCCGCCGGTGGTGCTTGCTGTTGTCGAGGTGTAGGGACGGCTTGTTGGCGAGCGCTCGCTGGATCAGTCGACCCTCCCCGACGTCGGCCGACAACTACTACTCCTACGCCAAACCCAAGTACGAGCAGGATGAGGACGAGATATATCCAGTTGTTTTGGTCCATCGGGAGTTGACGTTATCTGTGACGGGGAATCAGGCGACGGCTCAATTACTCGATGCTGCCGAGACCCGTTCGGTCACCACCTTCGACGAACCGCCCGGCTGCATCGACACACCAAGCAATGCGTCTCCTGCTTCCATGGTTCGCTTTTGGTGCGACACGATGAGAAGTTGGGCTTCTTTACGGAACTCCTGAATAAGGTTCAAAAACCGGTGAAGGTTCACATCGTCGAGCGCTGCCTCAACCTCGTCCATCACATAGAACGGAGACGGGCGAGACCGGAAGACAGCGAAGAGGAACGCAAGAGCGGTCAATGAACGCTCACCGCCCGACAGCAGTGACAACTTCTTCACATTCTTTCCGCTGGGCTTTGCCTCGACCTCAATGCCGGTATTCAGCAAATCATCTGGTGCCGTCAACTTGAGCGCGCCGTTACCACCGGGGAATAGAGCCCCAAACAGTTGAGCAAAGTTAGAACTCACGTCAGCGAACGCTGACGCAAACACATTCTGAATCTCAACGTCGACTGCTGCAATGACTCGATTGAGTTCACGGCGCGTCGAGCGGACGTCTTCTAATTGCCCCTCGAGGAATTCGTGCCGCTGGCTGAGTTCGTTGAACTCTTCTAAAGCCAAGGGGTTAATCGGTCCAAGCAGTCGCAGTTCTCGCTCAAGTTCACGCACGCGGCCTGCGGCTGTCGCCCCTTCCGGAACTTCAGGAGGTTCAGCGGCCTCAGCAACCTCTGGCTCGATATCGAGATCGCGACGCAGCGACTCGATCGTCGTCTCGAGTCGCAACTTCACTTCCGCTTCTGAAATTTCGGCTTTGGTGAGACGCTCCCGTGACTCCTCAAGCGCAGTCTCCAATGTTGAACGCTCCTGCCTCAGTTGGTCGAGACGCTCAGTAAGTTCTGTTACTTCTGCGGATTGGCGCTGGCGCTCTTCTACCAGTGAGTCACGGGCAGCGGCTACCTGAATACGTCGCTCTTCGACGAACGCTCGTAACGCAGCAACGGCACCAAGGGCGCGTTCAACTTGTTCGCGGCGGCCGGCTGCACCCGCTTGACCTTCGCGGTCGGCTTCAAGACGGCCATCGATGTCGGCGATCCGGCGGCGCAGAAATTCTTGCTGTTCATTGAGCCCAGCGAAGCGGACTTCGACGTCACGACGCTTTGATACCAATAGTGCCGACCACGCATCGATCGCCGCACGAGATTCATCTCGCTGACGCACTGCATCTGCTTCAGCCTGCTCGGCCGCGACAAGGGTTGGCAGGGCTGCCTCGAGTTCAGACAGGCGTAGTTCGTTGACCTCAATCGCCGAGACAAACTCCGCAATTGAGCGCTCGTCGCCCTCGCGCTCAGCATCAACCTCGCGCCGACGCGCTTGGGCTTGGGCCAGTGCCTCTGATGCAGCAAGGAAGCGTCCATCATTTCGATCAAGCGCTGCAGTGAGCTCCCGCTCTGCTGACTGCGCCTGGTCGAGAGTGGTGCGCGCGTCCGCACGGGCACCTTCGGCGGCCTCAAGTGTCTTCATTGCAACGTCGACCCGGGCAGCAACCTCTTCAAGGGCCGCTGCAGTGGCGCCGCCTGATGATGATCCGATTCTCCATCCCGTCGCCGACAAACGATCGCCTTCAGGGGTCACGATGACGAGGTCATGATGAGTCAGAGCGGTATCTATTGCTGCATCTAGTGACGGAGCACTAACCGCGTGCGACAGCAGTCGCTCAAGAAGCGACTGAACCCCGGGGTTTGTCGCTCGCACGTGACCGAGAACCGAAACACAGCCTGACGGAACTTCAACTTTCACCGAAGGGCCCCCGACCGCTGCGAGCACAGCACCCGATGTGGCCGAGGTGCGGAGCGCCTCAAGCGCAGTGCGGGCATTCGGTGCTGATTCGACAACGACCGCAGACAGAGCCTCGCCTAGTGCGGCCCCAATCGCCGATTCCCATCCGGAATCGATTGCGATGACATCGAGCAGCGTTCCGAGAACACCTTCAAGACCAGCTAGGCGTTCGGCTCCTGCACGAGCCCTTGCAGAGTCAAGGGCAAGTTGGAGGGCCTCCTGTCGGGCCTTCAGCCGCTCAACCTCGGAGGATGCATCACGTTCAACTCGCTCGGCCTCCGCGAACGCGTTTTCAGCTGCAACACGCGCCGCCTCAGCGGTTGCGTGTTGGCGAACGAGTGGCTCCTCAGCGTTGGTGGCCGACTCGCAATCATTTCGGTACCTGTCGATTTCGTCAACAAGTTCGACAAGTTGGCCACGGGAGAGTTCGACTCGCTCAACGGCTCGATCACGTTCTGAGCGACTGCGCTCTAACGACGACCGAACCGATCGAAGCTCACCTCGCACCTCAGCGGCTGCAGTTGCGGCTTTCGAACCCAGGTCGACGCCACCGTGCTCGGCGGCCTTGCGTTCTGCCTCGAGTTGTCGTTCTTCTTCTTCAAGTGCGGCAATCTCGGGCTGCAACTCCGCGAGGCCTGACTCAACTTCTGTGAGTTCAGAGCGGAACCCGACGACATCGGCTTCAAGGGTCGCAATGACATCAGCGTCGAGACCTTGGGAGCGATCACGCTCCAACGACCGGCGGCGCTCATCGATGATGCCGAGGAGACCCTCGGCGCGTTCGATGAGGCGCTCGACGTTGCCGAGGCGATCGCGCACATCGCTCGCTCCCCTGGCGGAAAGTTGCGCCTCGATGCCCATGATGGACGTGTCGAGTTCCGCAAGTCGGGTTTTCGACGTGTTCTGAACTTCGCTTACCTGTAAGCGGTCGTTTTCGATTGTGACGAGCTTCGCTCGCTGCGTGGCAATCTCACGCCCAGCAACGAACACGCGGAGTTTGTCGAGTTCGGCCTTCAGGGCAACGTGTCGCTGTGCCGCCTGCGCTTGACGCTCGAGGGGTTTGAGTTGTCGACGCACCTCGCGCAACAAGTCTTGGAGTCGGACAAGGTTGGCTTCGGTGGCATCAAGCCGCCGTTGAGCTTTCTCGCGGCGCTTTCGATATTTGAGCACCCCAGCTGCCTCTTCAACGATTGACCGACGATCTTCGGGTCGCGCGTTTAAGACCGCATCGATCTGACCCTGCGACACGATCACGTGTTGCTGTCGCCCAACACCTGCATCAGAGAGCAACTCTTGAACGTCGAGAAGGCGGCATGGCACACCATTGATCGAGTATTCGCTGTCACCGTTCCTGAATAACACGCGAGTCACTGTGACCTCGGTGAACTCCAGAGGAAGGAGTCCTGCGGAGTTATCGAGCGTCAAACTCACTTCTGCGCGACCAAGCGCAGAACGCTTCGCTGTGCCCGCAAAGATGACGTCGTCCATCTTCTGACTTCGCACCGCTTTTGGTGCCTGCGCGCCGAGCACCCACGCCACTGCGTCGACGACGTTTGACTTTCCGGAACCGTTCGGGCCAACAACAACCGTCACCCCGGGTTCGAGGTCCATCGTCGTTGAGTCGGCAAACGACTTGAAGCCTTTGAGAGTCAAACTTTTGAGAAACACGCCAAGATGAATCTAATCGGCCGAGCACACCAAAAGGTGGTGATTCAACGCTGACAAACCGGGCAGAAATGGCTGCTGCGTTGGTCGATCATCACCCGGCGGATAATGCCTCGGCCACACGTTATACATCGTTGACCGGTTCGGGCGTAGACCCTGTGACGATCTTGGTATGACCCGGGTTCTCCATCGACACCCACGTACTGTGCATCGGCAAGGGTCGATCCCCCAAGGTCGACCGCTTCTTCGATGACATCGACGATCGAATCAGCAAGTCGGCGGCAGGATCGTCGCGACAGGGTGTGTGCCTGGCGGTCTGGGCGAATACCTGAGCGGTGGCAGATTTCGTCGGCGTAAATGTTGCCAATTCCTGCAATCTCTGACTGATCGAGGAGCAGTGATTTCACCCGTCGCCGTCGGTTGCAACACATCGAGACGACGTCGTCGATTGTTACGCCATCAACCAACGGATCGATACCAAGTCGTCCCAGCTCAGGAATGAGGATCTCGAACTCATTGCGCGATGCAACTACGACCTCCCCGAACGTTCGCGGGTCGATGAACAACATTCGCTGCCCATCGTCGAGGTCTGCAACGACGTGGCTATGCGCCGGTGGCGCCGTACGGCCCTCATCGATTACAACCTGACCGCTCATACGAAGATGGACCATTGCAACCGAGTCTGAATCGAGTTCGAGCAACAGGTACTTCCCTCGCCGATCGACCCGAACCACTCGTGCTCCGGTGAGACCATCCCGAAGTTCCTTGCGAGAGGTTCGACGAGCGACTCTTTCGCGACCAACCGTCACCTCATCGAAACGACGGCCGACAAGGGTGCGCTCAAGGCCACGGCGCACTGTTTCAACTTCAGGTAGTTCAGGCATGATCCGAGGCGTGAAGAGCGTCGATTGCTTCTCCCGCTGCCTGCTGTTCTGCCAACTTCTTTGATCGCCCTACGCCAGTCCCGAGGATGTCGCCGTCGCTCGATACCACTGCAGTGAATTCTTTGTCGTGGTCGGGCCCTTGAGAGGTAATCTTGTACGACGGCGACGGCAGCCCGAGTGACGCAAGCAGTTCCTGGAGGGTCGACTTCTGGTCGAGCCGGTCGAGGCGTGATGGTGCGGCTGCAAGTCGAGGCGCGATTAGACGTCGCACCACATCGAAGGCCTGTTGTGAACCGGCGTCGATATAGACCGCGCCGATGACTGCCTCAAGAGCGTCGGAAAGAATCGACTCTTTGTTGCGTCCGCCAGCTGCGTCTTCGCCGTTACCGAGCAGAAGGTAGGCGCCGAGATCGATATCTCTCGCAACCTCAGCCAGTGCCAATGCATTGACGACACTTTTGCGAAGGTCCGTGAGCACGCCCTCGCCCCAGTCCTCAAACTCGGAATAGACAAGGTCTGCAACCGCCCAGCCAAGCACCGCATCGCCGAGAAATTCGAGGCGCTCATTCGAAACTTCGTCGTCGCTTTCCGCAATCCATGAGCGATGGCTCAATGCACGGCGGAGCAATGCCGCATCAGAAAACTCGTATCCAATGGACTGCTGAAGTTTCTCGAAGTGCCGGCTCACCGCCGACTCCTGATGTCAGAGCCCAGCCCGGGACGCCACGTAGTCGACGGCGTCACGAACCGTCTTCAGGTCTTCGAGGTCTTCATCCTCGACACGGAAATCAGCGATCCTGGTGCTGAATGCCTCCTCAAGTGCCTCGACAAGTTCGATGAGAGCAAGTGAGTCGGCTTCGAGGTCGTCAACAAACGAATTGCCTTCGGCAATTCCAGATGGATCGGTCTCGAGAATGTCAGCGAGTCGATCACGGACGGTGTCGAGAATTTCATCGCGGGTTAATTGTCCTTCAGCCACAACAGAAGTGTACTCCTGCTCGACGTTGCGGGTGATCAATCTTGCGATTGAATCGCTACCGCGATCGAGCCAACGACGTCTGCGTCAACCATGTCTCGGGCAACGCCGATCGCATTGTTGATCGCTGTTGGTGACGACGAACCGTGCGAGATAATGCAGACACCGTTGGTTCCGAGCAACATTGCGCCGCCGTAGGTCTCTGCCTCCAGCGATGTTTGCAGAGGAAGAATTTCAGGCAGTAGCGCCGCCGCGTGATCGGCCAGCTGAGAATTTGCGGTCACCGCTCCGGTGAGGGCTGACATCACCTGGCGCATTGCTCCCTCAAGCGTCTTCAACACGACGTTTCCTGTGAACCCGTCGGTCACCACAACGTCACAGTCGTCAGACATGACATCTCGGCCTTCAACGTTGCCGATGAAGTTGAACCCTGATGATCCATCTAACAGTCCAAATGCTTCTTTTCGAAGTGAGTCGCCCTTGCCGGCCTCTTCCCCGATTGACAGCAACCCGACCCGAGGGTTTGCAATTCCAAGTCTGTGTTCAGCGAAGACGCTACCCATTTGAGCAAACTGCACGAGCCAGTCGGCTTGAACTTCAGAGTTCGCGCCAGCGTCGAGGAGCACAGTCGGAGTACCGCCGGGTACGGGAATCATTGCGGCGATCGCCGGTCGACCAACTCCCCGAATGCGACCCATGCGGAGAAGTCCTGAAGCCATGGTGGCCCCTGTATTTCCTGCGGACACCATTGCTGACGCAACACCGTCACGCACTGCCTCGGCGGCGCGCACCAGAGTGGAATCTTTTTTACGTCGGACCCCATGCGCCGGGTCTTCATCCATTTCGATGACCTCGGAGGCCTCGATGAGCGGCAGGGAGCCCGTATCTACCCGAGACGGGAGGTCAGCAGGGCCGACGAGAGTGACAGGGATACCTGATTCGGCGGCGAGGAGAGCCCCTGCGACAGTCGCATCAGGAGCGTGGTCGCCGCCCATTGCGTCGACGGCAACCGGGAGCATGTTGCGAGACTACTCAGGAGACGTCGACAACAACGCGATTCTTGTACCACCCACACGACGGGCAAACCGTATGGGGTGTTTTTGCGCTGCCGCAGCGCGGGCATGTGCTGCGAGCTGGAGCTGACAGCTTCCAGTTGCTCGCACGGCGACTGCGGGTCTTCGACTTTGAGGTTTTCTTCTTCGGAACGGCCACTTGACTTCTCCGTCACTCAATTGGAGGAACAGACTCTTCTTTTCCTCGAGGGCGAGATGAGGTTATCGGGGAACCACCAGATAGCGGTCGAGAGATTTAATCGTCGAGATGCAGATCGTCGAGTGCAGCCCAGCGATCATCTCGAACCACGACCACGCATTCGCACGGAACTTCGTTGCGATCGACACCGCACACATCGCAGATTCCCTTGCAATCGTCACTGCACAGCACGCTCGTGGGGGTCTCAATCATCACCGTTTCTCGAATCGGTTCGACAAGATCGATCTGGTCGCCTTCAACAAGTAAAAGGTCACCATCGACAGATGACAGCCGATCTCGATCTCGGGCCGGCGCAAAACGTTCATCAAAATCGACGTTGTGAACTCCCGAAATGGCTTTTAGACATCGCCGACACTCACCACTCCACGGAATCGCAACAAGACCTGAGACCGCGACATCATCAGTGGCGGCAACAGCGGTGACCCCAACAACGACATCTCCTGAAATCTCAAATTGTCCGGGCGCCAATTGGCAGCCAAGATCTTCTGCCGAGATTTCGTGTTCGATGGTGCGCTCGCTCCCGGGGTGGCGCAGCAATTCCACCATGTTGATCCGAAGCGCCCGTGTCTGTGGCGATGACATCATCGCTCTCCTCGTTAACGGTCTTGGTCGAAGAATCCCGACTCGTCAGTCTCTAGCGCCGACTCGTCTGCAACTGCTGTCTCCACACCGGTGATCGACAGCTTTTGACGTCCGGTTGCAACCGCTCGGGTAAGACGTTCAAGAAGGATCTCAAAACTTGCGAGCCGCTGATCGAGGAAATCTTCGGTCTCGTTCTTCAATCGACGAGATTCCGATGATGCAGTCTCCATGATGTGACGAGCCCGAGCTTCGGCGGCGCGAACAACTTCTGTTCGCTGCACCATCCGTTCTGACTGCACGCGGGCGGCTTCGACAACCTCCGCTGCCTCCCGTCGAGTTCGAGCAATGAATTCATCACGTTCTCGAAGTAGGTGTCGCGCTTGGCGGAGCTCTTCGGGAAGTCTCGATAATGCCTCTGATAACAATTCGACCATTTCGTCTCGGTCGACGCGCGGAGACGAACTTAAAGGCATCGTCGGAGCAGTCACAATGATGTCGACGGCCCGCTTCAGCAACGTCTCTGCGTCACCCAGATGCGGATCACGAGACACGTCAGCTTCGTACGGTTGTACGAATTCGGCGTCATTAACTCCGAGATCAATGCCCGGATCAACCTGATGAGGCATCCGATCATTCACCCATTCATCTTGACTCATGAGTTGACCTCTCCGTGTTTGGTTGAGAGAGCAGCAGACACCGCTGGCACCACCATATGATCGATCGATACTCCTTGAGAGGAGATTTCGCGGATGAAGCGACTGCTGATGAAGGCGAGATCTGGCCGACAAGGAACGAAGACGGTTCGGATGCCGGTCAGGGCAACATTGTTGTGAGCCATCTGCTGTTCGATATCGAAATCGTTAGTTGTGCGAAGACCTTTCACGATGATGTCAGCACCCGCAGCAGCGGCAGCCTGAACCGCGAGTCCGCTAAATGCACCAACGGTGACACTCCGACGGTCACCGACTGTCTGCTCGGCAAGTGCTACTCGCTCATCTGGGGTGAACAATCCCGAGGGCTTCGAGGGATTATGCAACACACCAATAACGACTGCTCCAAACACCTCAAGTGCCTGATCAACAACGTCAAGGTGCCCGAGGTGCATCGGGTCAAAGCTTCCGGGGACGAATGCAGTACTCATGGGTGAGACCAACCTAGTTGAGCGAAACAAGAGAACTGTGGCGCGTTAACGAAGGGCTCCATCTTGACTGAGAATCGTTACCCAGGTGCGCCCATATCGCCGCGCTTTCAACTTTGTCCAGCCGCCGATGGGCTCGACCTCGCAGGAGCCCTCGGCTACTAGCATCGGGGCTGAAAGTTCGAGCAGCATCGAATTCCAGTCAATCGCTCCATACGGCGGATCCGCAAGAACGATGTCAGCGTCGAGGCGATGCAGATGCGATTCGACTAGGCCTTGAATTATGTTTGCGACGGGATCTAGCCCAAGGTTGGCGACGTTGTCGTTGAGCGCTCGGAGAGCGGCCCGGTCATTTTCGATAAACGTGCAGTGAGCCGCTCCTCGTGATAGGGCCTCTATGCCCATCGCTCCGCTGCCGGCGTAGAGGTCGGCGACGAGTGCCCCTTCAATTACTCCCATCGATCCGAGGGAGTTGAACACCGCTTCTCGAACGCGATCGGTGGTTGGACGGGTGTGGTTCCCTGCTGGGGCTTCAATCTTTCTGCCACCGAGGTGTCCCGAAACGATGCGCACGATCTCAGGCTACGTTTCGAATCCGCAATACTCGCAGTTATGAGTTCGGCCGAAGACCCCTTTGAGCCCTATCCACAGATCGACTGCATCGACTGCGGGGGTCGTGCATTTCTTCTCACACATCCCAGAGAAGAGGGCCCACGTTGGCTTCCGGGCGACATCGTTGCGTACCGATGCGAGGACTGTCTCGACCGCTGGGATCTCGTGCTTCCCGAGGACGAGGAATTTCCTGACTTCTGAGTGACATGCATCTTCACGACTTCGTGAGATAGTCACCTTCGCGCTCAGAGAGCAAGAGAGCAATCTCAGATCGCAGCACACCTGACTGAGCAAGCTCCGGATCGGCGTCGATGATCCGGAATGCAACCTCTCGAGCGTGTTCAATAAGTTCTCGGTCACGACGCAAAGACGCAAGTCGGAGATCACTGCGACCCTTCTGAACCGACGACATCAAGGTGCCTTCGCCTCGCAACTCAAGGTCAATTTCGGCGAGTTCGAAACCATCGGTTGATCCCACCAATGCCTCTATGCGCGGGTTGACGTCTTCGCTATCCGTCATTAGCCAACAAGTCGACGCATGTTCACCGCGGCCAACACGCCCTCGCAACTGATGTAACTGCGCAATTCCGAAACGGTCAGCATCGAGCACCACCATCACGGTTGCGTTGGGGACATCCACCCCGACTTCGATCACGGTGGTTGCCACGAGTACGTCAAGTTCGCGCGCGCGGAAGGCTTCCATCGTTGCTTCCTTCTCTGCGGACGGCATTCGGCCGTGGAGAAGACCGACCCGAGCATTCGAAAGCTCGCCGGTAGCGAGATGCCCGAAAGTTTCTTCTGCTGAGGCAACTTCCAGGTTGCCGCTCTCTTCGATGAGAGGACAGACCACGTAGGCCTGCCGACCTGTTGCAATTTCGTCCCGAACCGATTCCCATACAGTTGCCTCGGCAAGCGGCCCGGTCGCCCAATGCGTCGCTATGGGAGTTCTTCCCGGCGGCAACTCGTCGAGTGCGCTCACTTCAAGATCTCCGTAGACCGTCATTGCAGCAGTTCGCGGAATCGGTGTTGCTGTCATCACGAGAAGGTCGGGGACAACACCATCAGACTTCGCTCTCAACGCTGCTCGTTGTTCGACCCCGAATCGGTGTTGCTCATCGACGACGACTGATCCGAGGCTTCCAAATTCGACTCCCTCCTGAATCAGTGCGTGGGTACCGATCACGATGTCAACCGATCCGTCGGCGAGCCCGGCGAGAACCTCGCGTCGATCTTGGCCGGTCACACTATTGGTTAACAGTTCGACTCTCAGTGGCCGCTCACCAAACAGGTTGTCGCCATCGACGACGACAAGTCCGTCGAGTAACGCCTTAACACCACTACCGTGCTGCTCTGCAAGAACTTCGGTCGGCGCCATGAGGGCGCCTTGGTGACCACCAGACACTGCATTGAGCAACGCGGCGACTGCCACAATCGTTTTTCCTGCCCCGACATCGCCTTGCAAGAGCCGGTGCATGGGCTGGGGTGACGCCATGTCGGTGGCAATTTCATCGATTGCGCGGCGTTGCGCTGTCGTCAACGGAAACGGAAGCGCACCCACAAAGCGTTCGACAAGTTCACCACCCACAACGTGCTGAATGCCCTGCGACGTTCGCTCAAGTTCACGCTTTCGTCGAACGAGTTCGACCTGCACTCGAAGCAACTCGTCGAAGGCGAGTCGGCGTCGAGCAGCGGACGCATCAGCCATTGAGTCAGGGCCGTGTATCGACTTCAGTGCTTCGAAACGTCCGATAAGCCCGAGCCGTTCCTGATCGGTGATTGGTAGCGGGTCGGCGACTCCTCTTGATTCGCATCGCCTCAGCGCTTGGTCGACGAGTGCTGCAAGTTCCCATGTCGTAATGCGCACCTTCTCACTCTGGGGGTAGATCGGCACGATGCGGCCCGTGCGGTCACCGATGAGGTCAACAACCGGGTTCGTCATCTGAAGGCTTCCTTGATAGTCCTCCACTTTGCCGTGGATCGCAACTACCAGACCCGCAGAAAGTTGCCTCACTCTCCATGGCTGGTTGAAGAAAGTAATTCGGAGTGTCCCCGTTCCGTCGCCCACTCTGACGTTCACCATTTTTCGGCGATTTCGCATCTGCCGTTCCTCGACCCCTCGAACCTCGACAACGAGCAAAACTTCTTCTCCCAAGGCTGCGTCTGCGACGCGCTGCTGATTCGTGCGATCAACCCATCGTCGTGGGTATGTCATTAAGAGCTCGAGAACATCGTTGATGCCGTACTCGTGAAGGGCGCGTTGTTTTGCCTCGCCGACTCCTTTGAGACGAGCAATATCAATCTGAGCAAGATCATCAAAGGTGAGTGGAGGTTCAGATATCTCGGCGTTCGTGTTCATTGATCGCGATCTCGCATGAAGGGGAGTTCTCCCAAGAAACTAGTGGCGAAGTATTTGTGCGTAGTCGATCGATTGCACGGTGTTAGATGACGAAGTTCGCCGATAGCGTGCGGTGCTCGCAAGGGAATTCGAGAATGAGTTCCTGCCCGGAGGCGGACAGGTCCGCTATTGCAAGGAGTAATTGGTCGAGATGGCATCGGTATGTGAGTTGTGTGGCAAAGGCCCATCATGGGGCATGAACGTGTCGCACTCGCATCGTCGCACTAAGCGTCGATGGAACCCGAACATTCAGCGTGTGCGGGCAAGCGTAAATGGCGCAACGAAGCGGATGAACGTGTGCACTGGCTGCATTAAGTCAGGCAAGGTCGTAAAAGCCGGCTGATCAGATCTCGGCCGGAACTCCGACCCTCTCAACCGCTACAATTCTCATTATGCAGGGAGTCGTCAAGTCTTTCGACCCGTCATCGGGCTTCGGCATCATCATGTGCGACTCCGACCTCGCAGATTACGACCTGGCCTCTGACGCCCTGGAGGGTTCTGTTTTCCGAATGCTCCGCCAAGGCCAACGCGTCGTGTTCGACCTCGACGACGCTGGTTGTGCAACATTCCTTCGCCTTGGTAGCGAAGTTGACATGGGAACACCGGGCCACTGAGCCCTCGGTAACTCCTTCCCCTGATGCGTAGTTGTGATCATCCGACGGCGCGCCATCTCTAAAGATGATCGGACCCGCATTTGCCCCATCACTTTGCATGATAGGTCATCTTCACAAACTCACGAACGGCAGCACCTGCGCCTCTTTACTTTGCGCTCACCTGAGCAAGACTGTGAATCAGACGTCTTCAAACAGGCCTGTCAACGACCGTCTAGCCGACACCACTTCGAGGAGCAGATGACATGAGCGGACAAAGTACTAACGAACGCCTTCAGCAATGGGTCGCTAAGTGGGCCGAAGTGATGCAACCCGACGACATTTATTGGTGCGACGGAAGCGCAGAAGAATATGACCGTCTGTGCAACGAGTTGGTTGAATCAGGGACTTTCACAAAACTTGACGAGGCAAAACGTCCAAACTCGTACTGGGCACACTCCGACCCCGGTGATGTTGCCCGAGTGGAAGACCGCACCTACATCTGCTCTCCCACCGAAGAAGAGGCCGGTCCAAATAACAACTGGCGTAACCCAGCCGAAATGCGAGACGAACTAACAACCCTTTACACGGGCTGCATGAAGGGTCGCACGATGTACATCGTGCCGTTCTCGATGGGTCCACTCGGATCACCAATTGCGCACATCGGCGTGCAACTCACCGACTCTGCCTACGTCGCTGTGTCGATGCGCATCATGACTCGCATGGGACAGGCCGCTCTCGATGTCCTCGGCGACAACGACTGGGTGCCGTGTTTGCATTCAGTCGGTGCACCTCTTGCAGATGGCGAAGCCGACGTTGCATGGCCCTGCGATGCCGAAAACAAATTTATTGTCCATTTCCCTGAGACCCGTGAGATCTGGTCATACGGTTCGGGCTACGGGGGCAATGCTCTACTCGGAAAGAAATGTTTTGCCCTTCGCATCGCCTCAGTGATGGCGCGTGATGCTGGGTGGCTTGCCGAGCACATGCTCATCTTGAAGCTCACCAACCCAGAAGGCTCCTCGAAGTACATTGCGGCTGCGTTCCCATCGGCGTGCGGCAAGACAAATCTTGCGATGCTCGTGCCAACGATCCCGGGCTGGAAAGCCGAAACCATTGGTGACGACATCTGCTGGATGAAATTTGGTGATGACGGTCGCCTGTATGCGATCAACCCGGAGGCTGGATTCTTCGGAGTTGCACCAGGCACCGGTTACGACACCAACCCGAACGCCATGGAAACTCTCTGGGGTAACTGCATATACACCAACACCGCACTCACCGCAGATGGCGATGTGTGGTGGGAAGGAATGAGCGACGAGCAACCCGCACGCGCTACCGACTGGAGGGGTGATGTGTGGACGCCCGAGTCCGAAGGGCCGGCTGCACACCCGAATGCCCGGTTCACCGCACCTGCTTCGCAATGCCCATCGGCTGCCCCTGAGTGGGAAGACCCGGCAGGCGTGCCGATCTCGGCAATTCTTTTCGGCGGTCGTCGACGCTCAACTGTCCCATTGGTCACCGAAGCGTTCGACTGGGAGCACGGTGTCTTCCTTGGAGCAATCATGGCTTCAGAGACAACAGCCGCCCAGCAGGGAGCGGTTGGCAAACTGCGCTTTGACCCGATGGCGATGCTGCCATTCTGCGGCTACAACTACGGCGACTACTTCGCCCACTGGCTCAACATGGGAACCAAAGCAGATTCGAGCAACTTGCCAAAGATCTTCTTTGTCAACTGGTTCCGCCGAGATGAAGATGGAAGGTTCCTCTGGCCAGGATTTGGAGAGAACTCTCGTGTCTTAAAGTGGGTATTCGATCGGGTCGATGGCAACAGCGATGTTGTCGAAACGCCCATCGGTTTACTTCCAGCCGACGGCGCCCTCGATACCACAGGACTCGAGATCGACCCCGATGACCTTGAAGCGATCCTCAGCGTCGATGTTGACGGCTGGAAAAGTGCGATCCCAGAAATTCGCGAACACCTCAGCAGGTTCGAACCGCAACTGCCTGATGCCCTGCCAGCCGCTGTCGATCGCCTCGAATCAGCGCTTGCGTAAACGAACCTTGCGCCAACTCGAGCTCCACGCAACCCGATAGCGTCCTTGCGGTGGCAACGCGTACTCGTCTTGTTTTTTCCATCGGCCTAGTCGCTCTCAGCGCTGCGGGGTGTTCGACGTTGACCGGCACCGATTATGCAGTCGACGTAAATGGTCAGGGCTACACCTCAACTGAGGTAGATGCGCTCCTCGATGAGTATTTCACCGAATCGGAGATCTTCGGCACAACATCCCTCGACTCCGGGGGCTTTGGTGACGCAGATCAAGCCCGCCTCCTCTTGACCGCAATGGTGCGATCAAGCTCAGTTCGATCGATCCTTGATCGCTCGGGTGATGACGTCACCGACAGCGATCTCGACCGCTATTTCTCGACTCTTCCACCTGAGAACCCGATCAACGAACTCAGCGAACAAATGCGTGAGCTCATTGGCATGACGAGCGTTGACGTCATCACGTCGGCGCTGGCACAAGCCGAGCTTCCCGATGCAGAGGAACTCCGAGAGATGTATCTCAGTGCACCAGTTAGCACCGGTCTACTATGCCTTCGACACATCCTTGTCGAAACCGAACGAGAGGCCAACGACATCATCGGCGAGTTTCGCAACGGAGCCGACTTCGCGGAACTCGCCGCCGAACGATCACTTGAAGGCTCGGCAAGCATCACCGGCGGAGCGCTGACCGGCACCGAATCAGAATGCCTGCCGACGGCACAATACATTTCCGGTTTCGACGCAGATTTCGTTGCAGCTGCCTTTTCAGCACCGGCAACCACCTGGTCGCAACCTGTTGAAACGCAGTTCGGTTGGCACGTCATCCTCAATCGACCATGGTCAGAGGTAGGAAGCGATGTCATCGCGTCCTACGCAAGCCCCGACGGGCCATTGTTCTACGTTGATGCAGTGCTCAACTCTGCTGATGTCACCGTCAACTCCCGATACGGCCGTTGGGACCCACCCAGCGGGCGCATCGTCCCGCTCGGATGACAACACCTGGAACGTCGTCCACATCGGGTTCCACACCGACGATCACCGTCGTCGGACTCGGACCTGGTACCCCACTGCTCATTACTGAGCACACGAAGACGGCCATCGCCAAGTCATCGTCTCGTTTTCTACGAACTACCCAACACCCCAGTGCGTTTCTTGTGCCGAATGCGACGACCTTCGATGACGTCTATGACACGGCAGATCGGTTCAGCGATGTCTACGAACAGATTGCCAACAGACTCCTCGATGCCGCTCGTATCAACGGTGATGTGCTGTACGCAGTGCCCGGCTCACCGCTTGTCCTCGAGCGCACAGTCGAACTTCTCCGAGCAAACACGGAAGTCAAGTGCGTCGTTCTCCCTGCGATTTCATTTCTCGACGAAGTTTGGGCGCGCCTCGAAATTGACCCTGTTAATGCCGGCGTCCGCCTCATCGATGGTCACCGTTTTGCCACAGAGGCTGCGGGAGAACGAGGGCCTCTACTCGTCGCTCACGTTCACGCCGACTGGGTGTTGTCTGAGATCCGGCACTCTGTTGACGCCGGCCCAGATGATGACGCCCAAATCGCTCTCGATGACTCGGTTGTCATTGGGCTCACAGGAGTAGGCACCGACGAGGAAGACATCGTGTCAACGACATGGGCTGAAATGGAGCGTGACATCACGCCCAATCACCTCACCTCGCTGTACATCCCCAATCTTGCGGTGCCGGTGGGGTACGGCTACACGAGATTTCATGCTCTTGCCCGAACACTCCGAGAACAATGTCCGTGGGATATCGAACAAACTCACACGTCACTTCTTCCCTATCTCATCGAAGAGACCTATGAAGTCGTCGATGCCATCAATGGTTTGAGCGACGATCCGTCATCTGATGAACATCTCATCGAAGAACTTGGAGACCTGCTCTACCAGATCGAGTTCCATGCAACGATCGCTGAACAACAGGGCCGTTTCACAATTGCCGATGTCACTTCAGCGATCCACGACAAACTCGTTCGTCGCCACCCGCACGTCTTCGGAAATGTCGACGCAACCGACTCAGCGACCGTCATAACTAATTGGGAAAAAATCAAACGAGAGGAGCGCAACGCCAATTCTGAGCAACGAGCATCGGTGCTCGATGGTGTTCCAACGTCGCTCCCGGCTCTCTCCCACGCAGCGACCGTGCAACGCAAGGCTGCAAAAGTGGGCTTCGACTGGCCCGACACCTCTGGCCCACTCGACAAAATCGCCGAGGAAACTGCCGAAACCCTCGAGGCGCATCTGTCTGGCGACGAAAGCAAAATTCGATCAGAGCTCGGTGATCTTCTGTTCGCAGTGGTGAATCTCGCCCGCCATCTCGACATCGAGCCAGAGGCGGCGCTCCGAAGCGCCACCGATCGCTTCAATGCGCGCTTTCGCGAGGTTGAGCGGCTTGCTGATGCCGCCGAGCTGTCCCTTCGAGACCTCGACATCGACGGTCTTGACCGTCTGTGGAACGACGCAAAACGCAATCTCAAGAACTGACGATGAAGCATCGTCCACACCATCGAACATGGCATGCCCGTGTTCGATATTGACCCGATACGTTGAACAACGAACATCGTCGCCATTTCTAGAAAGACAGCACAATGAGTGAGATCATCCATGTTCATGGTCGTGAAATTCTTGACTCTCGCGGCAATCCCACCGTGGAGGTCGAAGTTGCGTTGGCCTCAGGGGCTGTTGGACGGGCATCGGTTCCGAGCGGTGCGTCCACCGGCGAGCACGAGGCAGTCGAACTCCGTGACGGCGGCGATCGGTACCTCGGCAAAGGTGTGACGACAGCTGTAACCTACGTCAATACCGAGATTGCCGACTGCCTCACCGGCTGGGACCCGATCGACCAGCGAGCGATAGATCTCGAACTGATCGAACTCGACGGCACCGACAACAAAGGTCGTCTCGGCGCAAATGCGATTCTTGGCACCAGTCTTGCGATCGCAAAAGCCGCCGCAGCAGACATGCAGATGCCTCTCTACCGCTACGTCGGCGGTGCCAATGCGCATGTTCTTCCCGTGCCAATGATGAACGTGCTCAACGGTGGCGCACATGCCGATAACAGCGTCGACTTCCAAGAGTTCATGATCATGCCGGTCGGAGCGCCATCGTTCAGCGAGGCGCTTCGATGGGGAACGCAGACCTACCACATGCTCAAAGGTGTGCTCCACAACCGCGGACTCGCAACCGCTGTTGGTGACGAGGGCGGCTTCGCCCCGAACCTTGCATCAAACGAGGAAGCAATCGTGCTCCTTCTGGAGGCCATTGAAAAGGCTGGGTACCGACCGGGTGACGACATAGCCATTGCGCTCGACCCTGCGGTGAGCGAGATCTATCGAGATGGGGCGTATCACCTCGAAGGTGAGGGCAAAGTGCTGTCGGCATCTGGACTTGCTGACTACTGGTCAAGAATCGTGAGCAGCTATCCAGTGGTCTCCATCGAGGACGGCATGGCCGAAGACGATTGGGAGGGTTGGTCAGCACTCACACATGCCGTCGGCGATCAATGCCAACTCGTCGGCGACGACTTGTTTGTCACCGACAGCACGCGTCTCCAAATGGGCATTGACCGCTCGGTTGCGAACAGTATTCTCGTCAAGGTGAACCAAATTGGGTCACTCACTGAAGCACTCACCACCGTCGAACTCGCTGCCGCGAATTCGTACTCTTCAGTGATGAGCCACCGGAGCGGCGAAACCGAAGATGCGACGATCGCTGATCTTGCAGTTGCCACAAACTGCGGGCAGATCAAGACCGGTGCGCCGTGTCGATCAGATCGCGTAGCTAAGTACAACCAGCTACTGCGCATCGAATCTGAACTCGGCGACACTGCAGCATTTCTTGGTGCCGAGGCCCTCACGCCTCGGTAGACGCAGCTCACATCGATGACACCGCCATCCGAAGCACGCGTGCGAACATAGAGGTGTGAAGAAGCGCTCTGGCCCCTCTGCTTCTCGGCGCACCCAACGTTCACGTATCCCCCGATCACGTCGGCCGGCCGCAGAGCGCGGGACGAGTCGAAATTCAACACGAAGAAAGATCGAAGGGGCTGCTGCA
>DLTS01000095.1:11145-39550 GCA_002501485.1 Acidimicrobiaceae bacterium UBA7830 | reverse complement strand
GTCTGTGCGAGCTGCGGGCCTCGATTACGACGGTGTTGGGCGTAAGGCATGACAGCGCTTCCACGAGCTTGCTGATGTCATCGCCCACGTGATCGACGGTGAACTGTGAATTTCGTATTTTCCGCTGCCGTTAGATGACCCGAAAGTACGTTGCCCGACATTACTCGTGGGACGGAGTTGCCCGGATGGGAGCCGTAGGTTCAATTGGTAGGAGTCATCAGACTTCTGGTTGAGTTATTACCTGAAACTATTTCAGCAAAAGGGCGATCAAACTTCTATAGTGCCTGAATGTGCCTTTGAGTCGTCTGATCCATAACCGGGTGGCTCGCTCTGTTCGTCCTGATGTGTTTTCTCAACGGCGAGACGAATTCCGGTCAATTGTCCGGCGATCCCGCGAGGTCGTGCTTCTCGCTGCGGCAACGGGAATCGCAACCGGTCTGTTTGTGCGAGGTCTCGATGTTGCAGTGCATGCGGTCTATGACCGTCTGATTGAGGCACCACTGTGGATACTGCTCACCGCTCCCGTAAGCGGCCTTCTCGTAGCTGCTCTGTCGCTTCGGTACATCGGTGGCGGTATCTCGGGATCGACATCAGATGAGTACCTGCACTCGTTCCATGACTCCCAGTACCGGCTCGGGCTTCGTGCACTGGTGGCACGAAGCGTCGCGGCTGTTGCCTCGCTTGGGACCGGTGGCTCGCTCGGTCTTGAAGGTCCGTCGCTATACGGCGGGTCGACGCTCGGCTCACAGATTCAGCGCCGGCTCCCCGCACCGTTCCGAGGTAGTGATCATCGAACCCTTCTTGTCGCAGGTGCTGCCGCAGGTGTTGCGGCCATTTTTAAGGCGCCAGCGACGGGAGCTATTTTCGCGCTTGAAGTTCCGTATCGAGACGACCTTGCGCGACGCATGTTGCTTCCAGCTCTTGTTGCAAGCGCCACTGGTTACTTCACCTTCGTATCGTTGAGCGACACCACACCGCTTCTAGGTGGAACGATCATTCCCGTTCCACAGTTCGAGGTCCGAGACCTATTCGGCGCCCTCGCCATTGGTGTTGCCTGTGCAATCGGCGCCCGGGCATTTGCAAAATTGATCAGATTGGCAAAAGCATTTTCAGTGCGCTCGTTTCCAATCAGAATCGTGTCGGCATCGTTAACTCTTATTGGCTTGGTGTTGCTGTCACGACAGCTCACTGGTCTACCCCTAAGCCTCGGTGCTGGCTACGAAGTCCTCGAAGGCTGGCTGTTCATTGAGGCCGATATCGCTCTTTGGTTATTAATTGCAGTGTTCATCATTCGATCGTTTGCCTCCGCAGCAACTCTGGTTGGAGGTGGCGTCGGTGGAGTCTTTATTCCTCTTGTTGTCGGTGGAGCAATCGTCGGACGAGCAGTCGGGGAGGTCGTTCACCCTGAACGATTCTCCCTATACACGCTGATTGGGATCGCAGCGTTTCTCGGGGCCGGTTATCGCGTTCCGCTTGCTGCGGTGATGTTCGTCGCTGAATCAACAGGGCGCCCAAACTTCATTGTGCCTGCGCTCTTCGCTGCGGTTGCCGCTGAGTTGGTGATGGGGGAACAGTCGATTACTGCCTTCCAACGCCGACCTGGCCAAATATGATGTCCAGACGTACCTGGTCGACACGGCCGAGTCGGTCAGATTGACAGGTGACTGACAAACTCAGGGCATGACCACGGACCAAAACGTTGCAATCACCGCAGAGATGCAAGGCACCGTCGTGACGTGGGAGGTCACGACGGGGACACCTGTTCGGCAGGGCCAAGTGCTCGGAATGATGGAATCGATGAAACTTCATCACGAGATCGTCGCCCCAACCCGAGGCGTGCTGTCCGCTGTTGCAGTCGAAGTGGGGTCGACCGTAAAGCCGGGCGATGTCATCGCCTCAATTAACGCGAGCAGCGAGGTACAAGACGGCGCAGAAGAAGCCGCCGAGGCGGTCTCAGCGTCTGGGCCGCTGGGACTTGACCGACCTGACCTATCAGAGGTGGTCGAGCGGCACGCAATGGGCCTCGATTCGGCGCGCCCCAGAGCGGTGCAACGTCGGAGGGAGCGCGGACATCGCACCGCCCGTGAAAACGTCGAGGATCTCATCGACGAGGGTTCCCTCGTCGAGTATGGTCCACTCGTTCTCGCTGCCCAGCGAAAGCGTCGAGAACTTGACGACCTCATCGAGAACACACCCGCCGACGGTTTGGTCGGAGGTATCGCCTCAGTGAATGGTGACCAGTTCAAGGGCCGAGGTGCGCAGTGTGTTGTGATGTCGTACGACTATTCGGTGCTTGCTGGGACGCAAGGGCATCAGAACCACCGGAAGAAAGATCGACTCTTCGAACTCGCTGAAGAACTGCGCCTACCGGTCGTGTTTTTTACCGAAGGTGGGGGTGGGCGCCCAGGTGATACCGACACCGGTGGGGTCACCGGGCTCGATTGCTATGCGTTTTTGTGGTGGGGACAACTTTCAGGAACAGTGCCGATGGTGGGTGTGAATTCGGGATATTGCTTTGCCGGAAATGCGGCAATCCTCGGCTGCTGTGATGTAGTCATTGCAACACGGGACTCAAATATTGGCATGGGTGGGCCCGCAATGATTGAGGGCGGTGGGCTTGGCGTATATGAGCCGAAAGAGATCGGGCCGACCTCGGTGCAGTCAGCAAACGGTGTGATCGACATCCTCGTCGAAGATGAGGCTGAGGCGGTCGAGGTGGCTCGGAAGTACCTCTCATACTTTCAGGGCGCGCTCGATGACTGGTCATGCAGCGACCAAACGGAGCTCAGAGATGTGATTCCCGTTGATCGTCTTCGTGCATATGACGTGCGGAGTGTTATTGACGGGATGTTCGATGATGACAGCGTGCTCGAGATTCGCAAGGACTTCGGTGTCGGCATGATTACCGCCCTCGCACGAGTTGAAGGCCGACCTGTTGGTGTAATTGCAAACAATCCTGCACACCTTGCGGGCGCGATCGATTCCGATGGAGCGGATAAGGCAGCTCGGTTCATGCAGTTATGTGACGCTCACGGTTTGCCAATCATCACTTTGATCGATACACCGGGGATGATGGTTGGCCCCGATGTAGAACAGACTGCGTTGGTGAGACATTGCAGTCGATTGTTCGTCACCGGTGCAAATGTGACAGTGCCAGTGATTTCGGTGGTCTTGAGAAAGTCATACGGCTTGGGAGCTCAGGCGATGATGGGGGGAAGCACGAAAGCCCCGCTTGCATGTCTTGCATGGCCAACCGGCGAGTTTGGCGGCATGGGTCTCGAAGGGTATGTTCGCCTGGGCTACCGAAAAGAGCTTGAAGCAGCAGGTTCTCCTGAAGAAGAAGAGCAACTATTTCGACAGCTCGTCGATCGTCTCTACGAGCACGGGAAGGCGCTCAGCATCGCCACTTGGTTTGAAATTGATGATGTCATCGACCCGGCGGATACGCGTCGCTGGTTGTCAACGCTCCTTCGTTCGGTTCCACCTCAAGATCACACGAGTCCGACTCGGCCCCAAGTCGATACTTGGTGATCACGCCGGTTACCGGCGGTGAGTCATCAGTGCTGGAAGACGAAATTTGATTGCTTGACGGCACCCATCGTCGCCGAAGATGCAAGTGAGTAACGGTGACCTGGATAAAGAATGACATCGTCGGGAACCGTTGACAGCATTCGAAGACTTTCCATCATGGCTGACGCATCAGACCCCGGAAGGTCGGTGCGACCGCAACCGTCCAGGAAGAGGGTGTCTCCTGCGACTAGACGGCCGTCAACGAGAAAACACTGACTCCCTGGTGTGTGTCCTGGTGTGTGGACGAGAGTGACTGCGATGTCTCCGACAGCCAAAACATCGCCTGGTTCGTGGGCTACAAGTTGATCGGCGGTGACGTCTGCGGTGCGTTCCATCCACGGCACTTCGGCAGCTTGCACGTGAATCGGGCAGTCGATTCGCTCCAACAGTGCGGCGACACCCTCGATGTCGTGACCCATGATTGACCCGCCGACATGGTCGGCGTGGTAGTGAGTCGCAAGGACACCTTCAACCGACATTCCGTCGGCTTCGACAATGTCGACGAGATCATTGACATGCCACGCCGGGTCGACGAGCACACATGCTCCGGTTGCTCGGTCACCGATCGCATACGAAAAGTTGACCATCTGCGTCGCAAAGTCATTGCCGACGGCAAAGTCGCGACCGGAAAGCAATTGGCGGAAGTAGAAACGGTTGTCTTCCATGGGTTCGAGCGTACGCTTCAGAGCGTGGAAATGAATGACTCAGCGGTGGTCGACACCGACCGCGTCAGGTATAGCGTCATCGGGACGGGGATGATGGGCGTTAAGCACATTCAAAACATCCTTCATCTCGACGGAATGAGGTTGGTGGTAGTTGGGGTCGCTGCCCACCAGTCGATCGAATGTGGACGGTTGGTAGAGACGAGTGAGGTGGTCTGAGATGCGTGAGCAGATCGACCGGCTCGAGGAGGGCCAGCTAGTGTTAACCGGTGGCGGCGAAGGTGTGCGTGTCAGCGCCGAGCTCGCAACTGCGTTTGTTGCGGGAGACCAGTTATTGATCTCGGGTGACAGTCTGCTGCACGTCCCCCAGTATGAGGCTGAGATGGTGTCGGCCGCCGTTGAGTCGGCACAGGGTGCCTTTTCCGATCTCACCCAGTGCTCCGATGATGCGATTAGTTCATTCTTTCGCTCATTTGGATCTGCGCTCACGTCGACCGACGTGAGAGAGCAGATCTTGGCGGCAAATGCAATCGACGTTGCCGATGCTCAGCGACGTGGACGTTCGACTACGCGTCTTGAAGTCACCCAGAAGATGCTCGACGACATGGTTGCGGGTCTCGACATGTGGAGCGAGATTGGAATGCGACGTGACGAAACCGTCGACATGATTCATCATGCGGGATGGGACATCGAAGTTCGTCGAGCACCGGTTGGTGTTGTTGGGTTCGTCTTCGAGGGTCGCCCCAATGTGTTTGCGGACGCGGCCGGAGTTATAAGGACGGGTAACGCTGCAGTTCTGCGAATCGGCTCTGATGCCTTGGGTACTGCGCAAGCCATGATGGCGAGTGCAGTCATTCCCGCTTTAACTGCAGCCGGATTACCGGCATCGTCGATCGTGCTTATCGAGTCCCGTGCTCACGCAGCCGGTTGGGCGTTATTCGCTGATCGTCGGCTTGCGCTCGCAGTGGCCCGAGGGTCAGGCCCAGCAGTAGACCAGCTTGGGACTATTGCCCGCTCTGTCGGCACCCCAGTGAGTCTGCACGGAACGGGTGGCGCCTGGATGATCGTGCCGTCGACCGCGAGCCCAAGTTGGGTCGAACCTGCTGTTGCAGCCTCACTCGACCGGAAGGTCTGCAATACATTGAATGTGTGTTGTATCGAGAGGTCAGCGGTCGATGAGGTGCTTCCCGTCATAGTCCGAGCCGTTGCTTCAGCAGCTACTGAGCATGACGCAACGGGAATTATCCATGGTGATGAGGAGCTCCGGTCTCTCGTCACACAGAGTACGGCTGCTGATCACATCCGCACCGAACCCCTTCCCGAGTCGGGTCTTGGCCATGAGTTTGAATGGGAGAACGATCCTGAACTTTCGATCGTGCTTGTTGACTCGATCGAACATGCCGTCAAGTTATGCAATGAGCACAGCCCACATTTCGTGGTGTCAGTGCTGACTGACGAGCCAGAGTTGGTCGAGCGTGTGTATGCATCTGCCGAGGCTCCGTTTGTAGGCAACGGTTTTACCCGCTGGGTCGATGGGCAGTATGCCCTCGGTCAACCAGAACTTGGGCTGTCGAATTGGCAGGGTGGTCGATTGCTCGGGCGAGGAGGCGTGCTGTCGGGGTCATCGGTGCACACGTTACGCTTGCTGGCACGGTTTTCTGATCCTACGATTCGTCGTTGATCAGCGGCGGAGTAGTCCGTCGATAACACCGCCGAAGAACCGGCTTGTCTTGCCTTTGCGATGCTCGCTTATATCTGCAAAACGTGCTGCAACCCGACCGGCATTAATGCCCATCCAGCGAATCGGTTCGGGCTCCCATCGCCGGGAGGGCGGTCCAACCACGGGAAGGCAGAGCAAGTCGGAACGATCATGCTGGCCAGAGTCGTGCTCTCGTTCAGCTATGAGGTCAGCGACGATACGTCCGAAAAGGTTTGTTGCGCTCATGCCGTCACCGACGTATCCGCCTGCGGTCACGACGCCGTCGCTCCAATTCGCGTGAACCGAGCATGCCCAATTTCTCGGAGTACCCATTGGACCACCCCAGTGGTGTGTGATGCGAGCGTCTCGTGCAGCAGGAAACAGGTCGACGAGCGCGGCACGGATTCGATTGCGCATGGTGGTGTTGGTATCGAATGTCGGGCGAATGGCCGACCCGAAATGGTATGGGGCTCCTCTTCCACCGAATGCGAGCCGGCCATCGGCCGTGCGTTGCCCGTAGACGATGAGATGGCGGGTGTCGTCAAATGTGGGGCGGTTGGCGAGTCCGATCGTGTCCCAAATGTCGTCAGGCAGAGGCTCGGTAGCGATCATCATCGAGTAGAGCGGAACCATGTTGCGATGTTGGCCTTCGATGTTAGACGTATAGCCCTCGGTGGCCTGGACGATGTACCTCGTCGAAATCGTTCCCTTGTCGGTGGTGACACTGCCACGCCCAAGGGCCGTCGCTCGGACCGGGGCGAGAATGCGTGCGCCATTGCGAACGACGGCGCGCCCGATGCCGTGGGTGAGTTTGGTCGGGTTCACCGCAATGCAATGTGGAGTGAACATTGCTCCAGCGAGTTCGGACATGTTGCAGACTTCTCTCGCTGCAGCACCGTTGAGGAAGTGATACTCATCGCCGAAGCCGAAGCGTTGGTATGTCGACACCTCGTGAGTAACTCGTTTGAGTTGCGGGGCGGAACGGGCAGCAGTGAAGGTTCCTCCGCGCTGTTCGGCGGCGTTGATGCCTTCGGTTGCGAGTACTCGTTGTATCTCATCCAAGGTGCTGTGCATCTCGGTTTGCAGTTGTTTTGCGGCGTCTCGGCCGTGTTCTCGCTCGACGCGTTGCAGCCCCATGGGAAGAAGCGCTGAGGCCCATCCACCATTTCGGCCACTCGCGCCAAAGCCCACGCCCGCCGAGTCGATGACGACGATGTCGGCATCTGGGAGTTGTTGAGACAAGTAATACGCAGACCAAAGTCCGGTGAGTCCCGCGCCAATGATGGTGATGTCGGCACGTATCGATGATTCGAGTGGCTCTTCGTCGCAGCGCTCACCGGCGGAGAGAGTGTCCTCCCAAAGCGAGTTGGGTCGTTGGATGCGTTTGTGGGTCGAAGACATCACAGGGGAGAACGTAGTTGTCGCTGGGTGGTCCTAGTCACGCCGGTATCACTCCGTCGCAACGAGGGCGGCATTGTCGATCAGTCGCACACCGCCAAACCACGCTGCAACCAGTAGTTGGGTGTCGAGACGTAGGTCGGCTACTGGCTCCAGCGTCGAGCGGTCGACCACGGCGACATAATCGATTGTGCCGCCAGCTTGCTGAATATCGGTGGTCACCTGCTCAATGATGTCGCTCGGCGAATCCGTGCTGGTCGAGCGATCGAGAACCCGATCGATTGCCTGTTTGATCGAGATGGCTTCGGCTCTTGAATCTGGAGTGAGGTGGACATTCCGGCTCGACATTGCGAGCCCGTCCTCCTCCCGAACTGTTGGTTCGCCGACCACGGTGACCGGCAAGCCGAGATCACGAACGACATGTTGAATGACAGCAAGTTGTTGGAAATCTTTTTCACCAAAGACTGCGATATGAGGTTGAACTGCGGTCAAGAGTTTTGTCACCACTGTCGCAACTCCCGCAAAATGACCAGATCGATGTTCGCCTTCCCAACGGTGGGCGAGAGAACCGGGGTCGATGCTGGTGTCGAACCCTTCGGGATACATGGCGTCGACGGTTGGCGCGTACACGGCGTTGACACCGAGAGAGTCGCAAAGAGCGACGTCGTCTTCGAGAGTTCTTGGGTAGAGATCGAAGTCATCTGAGCGGTCGAACTGAGTGGGATTCACAAAGATCGACACAACCGTGTGGTCGCAGAGAGCCTTAGAGCGCTCGATGAGCGCAGTGTGGCCGCTATGAAGAGCACCCATTGTTGGGACGAGTCCGATCGACTGTCCGTCAAGGCGACGTTCATCTGACCATCGATGTGCATCCGACGGAATGGAGAGACGAAGAAGGGATGTCATCGGAGTGCGCTGGGGCAAAGCGACGTGTAGGACGGCATGTCGGCCATCGGTTCAGCGTGGACGATGGCATCAATGCAGGCCAATGCGGTGACGTCCGCGGCAACTTCCGACAGACGTGACAGAGCAAGTGTTCGTTCGAGTGAATCGATGTCAACGCTGCTGGTTGCCATCGCAAACATGGTGTCGCCGTCGGCAAGAGTGTGGACCGGTCTGATCGATCTTGCGAGGCCATCGTGAGAACTCATCGCGAGTCGAGTGGCTTCTGATCTGTCGATCTGCGCATCGGTCGCAACAACACCAACGGTGGTATTTAAAGACGCTGCCGTCAGTGAGTCGACATGTTCTGCGTAACGCTGTCTGTCAGCGGAGCTCGGCGATTTGAGTTGCGGGTGAGGTTCCCACGCTCGACCTGATGAGGGGTCGATAAGGCTTCCGCGCGCATTGACCACACACAGTGCTGCGATGGTGACGCTGCTCACTTTCTCATCGCCGACCGGGACATCGATCGTCGCTGAGGCCATGCCGATACCTCCTCGAAGACCGCCCGCTACGGCTCCGGTTCCCGCTCCGATCGAACCGCGCCGCCGCTCTCGTGCCGATGCGCTTCGGGTTGCTTTACGACCAAATTCGGCGTCGGGATGATGCCGAAAGTGTCCGCCGCGCCCGAGATCAAAAATGACAGCACTAGGAATGACAGGAACCACCTGGTGGGCTTCTGGTCCGACGCGAAAGCCGCGCTCTCGGTCGGCCAATTCGTCGACAACTCCATCTGCTGCTCTCAGTCCGTACGCACTCCCACCTGAGAGACAGATGGCATCGATCTTGTCGACAAGATTCATTGGCGAGAGAGCATCGGTTTCACGCGTGCCCGGACCTCCGCCACGAACATCAACCCCGGCGGTAACCGGGTGATCGGCGAGAACGACGGTGGTGCCGGTTCTCCAATTGCGATTTGACCTGTTGTAATGGCCAATGCGGATGCCAGCGACGTCGGTAAGCGACCCAAGATCAGAACGCATCGAGGGCTTCCCACAGTTGACGAATGCGAGGTTCGCTATCGCTAACCACATCGACACCAATTGTCGTATTCGCATCGAGCAACTGAGTGTTTCGTTCGGGTCCCCACTGGGGCCAACCTGTGTCGCGGGTGTGCATGAACGTTGTCATCGAATTTGAGAACGACGCAGCGAGGTGGCGTCGAGCGGGGGCGTCGCCGGTGAAAAGTTCAACGCCCTTGCGGTCGAGGTTGTTGAGAGCAAAAGGGATATCAAGGGCATGACAGCTGCCGAGAACGCCGCCGAACACCGGTGTTTCGAAGGTAAACCAGTAGGAATGGGTGCTGTGTTGCTGCTGCTGCCGTGCTTCGGCGATGCGGTGGGCAGGCCAACGGAAGACTCCGTCGGTCTCGAGCGCTGACACCAACTGTGGAGGCGTTGAGCCAGGACGATGGTCTCGGTAGACATCGTACGCTTCTGAGGACGCGAAATGACGCTCGAATGTTGTGCGTGCTGCTTCCTCGTCGATCTCGGTGTAGCGGGGATCGAAGGCGGTGAAGAGGTGCATTTCGTCTCGCGTCGTTCCAATTACAAGCGGTATTGGGTTCGATGCCGTAAGAGCTGAAGGATCTCCGGGTAGCCAGTTGCCATCGGTTGTCGGAGCGAACGCGGTGAGGGATTCATCTGTTGAAGAAAGCATGTCTCCCTGGGCTTTCAGCAATGCGTCAGCCGGTAGGGAAATGAGATCGTCGGGGTGATCTGCACCTGCCGCAGCAAGAAGTTCTGAAAGTGCCTCATCACCCCTTTCAGATGACCGAAGTTGAGGAATCGACGGGCTCATCGCAATCGCACCCGAATACAAACCGTCAGCGTGAGGGCATGCCATAAGCGAAATAACACTTGCGCCTCCGGCGGACTCGCCCATGATCGTCACCTGTGACGGATCGCCGCCGAAGGATGCAATGTTGTTGCGCACCCATTTCAGTGCGTTGACCTGATCGCTGAGACCTGCGTTATCTCGGCCTCTAAATCCGAGTGCTCCCAAGCGGTAGTTGATCGTCACGACAACGATGTCGCCAGAGCGCACGAGATTGCTTCCGTCGTACCATGGAACCGAACCTGCTCCATTTGTGAAGGCGCCACCGTGAATCCAGACGAGGACCGGCTTGCGAGCCGAAGTGTCTGCGGTGAATACGTTGAGGGTGAGGCACTCTTCGGCCATTGGCTGTGTGCTCTCGCCAAGGAGTTGTTCCATGATTCCTGGAACTTGGAGGCATTGCGGCCCGTAGACGGTGGCATCGCGAAGATCGCTCCACGCAGTGGTTTCTAGCTCTGATGGTTGAAAGCGATCAGCAAGTGCGTAGTTGATGCCTTTAAAGACGAACACTCCGTCTCGGTTGAGCCCGGAGTAATCGCCCAGGGGGGTTGCGGCGTGAGCATGTGTCATTGCGACGAAGGTAGCGTGCGGAGGTGGTCCGAAGTCAGATGGGCGCAGTTTCTCATTCGATACGCAGTTGGATGATGGCGAGAGTGGGCGATGCAGTCGCGTGGTGCTGGGACCGGCTATCTGTTATCGCATCTGTTGGGCCAAGTAGTCGCCGTGGCCGGCGCTTCGGAGCGTTCGGTGAGGGAAGCATTATTTGCTTCCCGGCAACTTCTTTGATGAACGAGCGATTCATCGAGATCGGCGAGAACACGATGATTGGCCCCCATGTCGCATTGTCGGCGGGGATGGCTCCGGGTCAAGATTGTCTGTCGCAGCCGGTCGTTCGCATTGGCGATCGATGTTTGATCGGTCGTGGTTCTGGAATTGTCGGACACTTTTCGATCGACATCGGTGACGATGTGTGGACAGGTCATCACGTTTACATCACCGATCAGAATCATGGCTACGACAATGTCGACATCCCGATTTCCCAGCAATCAATGCCAGAGAAGCCAGTGCGTATCGGTTCAGGGTCGTGGCTTGGTCATGGCACTGTTGTGTTGCCTGGTGCCGAAATTGGTGAACATGTGGTGATCGGTGCAAACAGTGTGGTGACGGGAAGCATTCCTTCGTTCAGCGTTGCGGTTGGGGCTCCGGCACGCGTGGTGAAGTTGATGTCAGAGGCTGATGGTGCGACGTCGCAAGAACACTGATGATGCTCGAGTTCGACGGGTTCAGATGTCGAGATCCAGGGGTGGTTTGCACGCAGGCATTTCGTTATCTGCAGCAAATGTTGCCAGACGCTCTGAAATTGGAATTTGATTCGCTGTTTCGTAGAAGGGGAGGTTCTCGCCGCTTTCCCGAAGTTGTGCGGTGTAGTTTCGGCGATCGCCGAGATATGTGCGGTATTCCTCAATCCAAAGCGGAATAATCGCCTGACCCTTTTCGCCTGCGAGTGGTAATGCCTCGAGCGAATTCAACATGCGTTCGAGGGTGTCGGTTGCCTCATCGACGATGTCGGCACGCCGGCGGATGAGTTCAACGCCGCCTTCGTCAAGTCGGGTGTAGTTCGCGAGAGCGGTTCGTTCGTCGGCGGCGGTTTCGCAGATGGATTGCGCTGATTCCACCCAGGCGCGATCTTCAATGCGGTTGACACCTTCTTTCGAGGCGAAGAACAGAGCCCAGATCCAGAACGTTGCGAAAACACCAAATCCGATGAGAGCAAGTGTGCGCGTAAGGGTTGAGCGGGTTTCTCGTGCGGGGCTAGGCGACGAGGGGGGTGTCTCCATGCCTCCTACGTTAGGGGACATTTATTCGGATTGGCTCGACGGGCCCAATGTCGATTCCAAATGGGAGTTCCCCTCCCACAGCGACAATGACGCAATCAACGTTTTGCTGGTTAGACGGCACGAGCGCCGTCACTCGAGCGGAACGCTCGGGGCGAACGCCGTCGGTCGTCAGCGTGGCGCTTCTCACGACTTGGCCAAGCGGTTCACCGACAATCTCGACGAAAATTGAGAATCGTGTTGTGTCATCCCCAAGGTTGGTGATGTCGATGGCGATGTTGATGTTGGTGCCATCTGGCGAGCACTGAGCGACAATAAGTTCATGCGGGTGCGGGCTGACGAATCGTTGCACTGCCCGCCCAAGGGTCACCGCCGGAATGGTGAGCATGAGGGCTACGGCCAACACAAGCCAGGGCCATCTGCGGCGTTTCATCTGTGGTGGTGAGGTGATGCCGAGCGGGTCGACATGGCGCGCACCGTCAGTGGAGACGTCGGCGGTCCAAGACGTGCCGTTGAACCAGCGATGGTCGTAGCGTCCCAGCGGGTCCGGGTACCAGCCTTGAGGGCTATCCACACTCGCACGGTACCGTCTATTGCGATGGAGATCGTGCTCGTTCGTCACGGACAACCCGAGTGGGTGAAGGGTGGTTTGAATGTTGTCGACCCTCCGCTTACTGATCTGGGTCACCGGCAGGCCGAACGGCTCGCTGATGCCCTTGAGGGTGAGACATTCGATGAGATTCTTGTGTCGCCGCTCACTCGGGCTCGGCAAACTGCGGCGCCGCTTCTTTCGCGACTCGGCCGCCAAGAGGTGATTGCACCCTGGCTTGAAGAGATTCGAGACCCGGGCTGGGCTGGAACTCCGGTGGAAAAAGCTGAGCAGGCGTATGCAGAACTTAGGCAGCGCTCACCCGTGGAGCGTTGGCATGGACTGCAAGACGGCGAGTCGGTTCGGTCGTTCGTCGATCGCATTCATCTTGGTGTGGAGATGTTTCTTGCCGAGCGAGGCATCCGTCGACGCGACGACGAACTTCCGGTGTGGGAAATAGATGCCCCGGGGAAGCGCATTCTCCTCGTCGCTCACGCTGGGACGAACACGGTGTCAATCGGGTACATGTTGGGCCTTATGCCTACTCCATGGGAATTTGACCGGTTTGTATTGATGCATACCTCTATCTCGCGACTCGAGTCGATGAGGGTCGGTGACGTGCATTCGTTCAATTTGGTCAAACTCTCTGATGTCGAGCATTTGTCCTCGGGTGAACGCACCCGCTGACTGGGCGACAGTGCCGGAGGAGTAACCGGCAGTTATTTCGTCGACCCTTTGGCGCGCTGAAGGTTCTCGGTCGTAGCATCGAACCATGCGGTTGCAGCCTTCGGCGTATCAGCGCTCGGCGTATTTTGCGTTGATTGCGTTGATCGGCATTATCGTCACCGGGGCCGCAGTTCGTCTCACCAACAGCGGGTTAGGTTGTGATGATTGGCCAAATTGCAACAGCGAGAAGCTCATTGATGTCTCCTCTGCTCATGCGGCAATTGAGCAAGTGAATCGGCTGTTGACCGGTGTCGTCGTGGTGGCTGTGGCGGCTGCGGTGTTGGGCTCGTATGTGCGGTCTCCACGTCGTCGAGACCTGGTGTGGTGGTCGTGGTCGCTGGTGGTGGGTGTCTTTGCGAACGCATTCCTTGGTGCGGTTACGGTCTGGGTTGACCTACATCCGTATGCAGTGCAGGGGCACCTGTTGCTGTCGATGGCGTTGATCTCGGCAGGCGCTGTGCTCGTGCGTCGTGCGAGCGAACCTGACGGTGTCGGGCGTAAACAGGTTTCGTCGGAGCCTTCGACGATGCTGGTGCGAGTTATTGCGCTTGGTGTCACGGTGGCGGTGGTGACGGGAACGGTGGTGACCGGAGCAGGCCCTCATGCGGGTGATGAGAACGCCGTTCGTTTGAATGTTGATATTTCAACCGTTGCCAGGATTCATGGAGCGAGCGTGATTGCGACGCTCATAGCGGCGGTTGTCTTGGTGGTTCGTCTTCGAGCGTCAGCCCAAGATCAGCAGTACCTGCAAGAGGGGTTCACGAAGTGGTTGACGGTTGCAATGTTGCAGGCGGTCATCGGATACGTCCAATACTTCACGGGTGTCCCTGAGTTACTCGTGCTTGCTCACGTTGCGGGCGCGTCATTGCTCTATGTAGCGACAACTCAACTCCTGCTCGATACCTCTCGGCCAGCGGTGAGCTTGGTTCGTTAGTCATGTCAACGAAACGTGAGGTCGACACTGCGTTTGCTCGATTGGGTCTTCAAAAAGGCCGAGCCACACGCGCGGAGGTCATCGCCGCTCGTCGTCGGCTTGCCCGCAAATTCCACCCTGATCGCCGAGGCGGCAACCCGGAATTGATGGCCGAGGTCAACCGGTCAGGCGATATTGCCCTCGCCTATGTTGAAGGGCACATCTTTGTTGACTCAACTGCCAACTCCACCCGGGCAACAACGCCATCCCAACAGCCGGTACAGCGAGACCATCCTTCGTTCACTATCGATGTGCTGCCGGTCGAGGCTTGCGAGGCGCTACGAGTTGTTGCGTCTTGGGTTGGTGAGATCATCGATGAAGATCCGCCGTATCTGCTCGAGGTCGATATGCATGATCCGTACTCGGTCTGGTGTCGCCTTGAGTTGGTTCCTGATGCCGGAGCGACGACGGTGACCGTGTCAGCGACCGGAGAGTCTCTGCGAGGAGTCAATATTGAGGCGATTCGTGATGTCTGGATCGATCAACTCAACCAACTTGACTGGCAGACCCTCGACCCTGATCAGCAGCGGCCTTGGTGAGCCGGTCACGGAGAGCATTTCCAAGCCCTTCTTTTGGGGGCATCAGGGCGACGATCAGCGATACCTCCGCAGCATCAGCGGCTCTCAGTTCTGAGTAGAGGCCGTGGGCCGCCTTCACAAGATCTTGCGCGCAGTCGATGATGTACACCTCATCAGTTGATGTGTCGGGAAGCGGATCACCCGGTTCAACAAGCACCAACTTGGTTCGAGGGGCGTAGTGCGAGACCATCATGCCCGCTGTTCGTGACGGGCCGGAGGCCTCATCGACATCGCCGATGAGTTCTGCGATGGTCTCGGAGGAGATGCCGCCCGGTCGGAGGAGCTGCGCAGGTTCGGTCGTGATGTCGATAATGGTGCTTTCAACGCCAACTCTGCACGGGCCGCCGTCAAGGATGAGGTCGCGTTCAGGGTCAAGGTAATTGCCAATGTCATCGATGACATGTTGGGCGGTGGTGGGACTGACTTTCCCAAATCTGTTCGCAGATGGGGCGGCGATCGCCCCTCCGTGTTCGGCGAGGAGTTGTTGGGAGAGCGGGTGAGCTGGCACGCGAATGCCGACAGTTGGCCGGCCGCCCGTCACGATGTCAGAAACTTGTGGGCGTCGCTCGGCGAGCAGGGTAAGCGGCCCTGGCCAGCACTTTGTGGCGAGGATCTGGGCGGTGGGCGAACTGAGATCAGCCCACCGCTCTGCGATCTCAAGATGAGCGACGTGGATGATGAGGGGATGCCCGGTGGGTCGATCTTTGGTGGAGAAAATTCGCTCAACTGCCTCCGGCATCGTCACATCGGCGGCCAGGCCGTACACGGTTTCGGTGGGAATCGCGACGAGACCTCCATTGCGGAGCACCTCGGCTGCCCGAGATGGGTCTGATGAGATACCGATTGGTCGAGTGGTCACGTTGGAATTGCGTCAAGAAATTCGAGGACAGCATCAACGAAATCGAATGACTCAGGAGTTGCAAAGTGGTCGACGTTCTTCAGCACTGTCCCCTGAGCGTTTGGGAGAGTGTCGACCAGTTGGTCGGCCGGGTATACGAAATCTTTGTCGCCAACGATGACGAGAATCTCGCAGTTGACGCCGGCCAGCGATTCGTCGGTGAGACGAACTCGTTGGGGCTGTTTCAGCACTGCAGACAGCGCAGCCGAGTCATTGCCTGACTGGCCTGCGTACTGAGCGAAGAGCCGAGAGACATTGTCTTCTGGATCACCGTTTCCATCAACTGCTGCAACGATCTTCGCGGTTCGGTCGTTGTCGCGTTCAAACACGTTTTTCCCGATGCCAGCGAGAACGAGCCGTCTGAATGCGCCCGGATGTTCCGTTGCGGTTCTAAGGAGGGTCAGCGCTCCCATTGAGAAGCCAACGGCGTCGATCGCTGTTCCATCGTCGGGGAGTGCATCAACTACTCGGGTCGTGAGATCTGCATACGCCTCTGGCTCGTGCGGTTTTGGGGCTTCGCCATGGCCGAGGAGATCAACTCCGATCACAGGACGCCCAGCATCTGCGAGAAGGGCGGTGAATCCGTTTCGCTCCCATGTCGTTGCAAATGATCCTCCCCATCCGTGCACGCACATTACGGGGGTGTTGTCGATGGTTTCGGCCATAGATGTTGACCTTAGACGGATTTCTTCGAGGGAAATGCATGGTGTTGCGTTGGCCTCTTCTCCTGGAGGGTTAGCATTATTGCGCCGTCCGAGGAGGACCTCATGCGAATGCTGCACCCGAATAACGCCCACGACCTCACATACAACGACGTCTTCATGGTTCCAAGCCTTTCAACGGTTGGATCTCGCTTTGGCGTTGATCTAGCAACTCCTGACGGCATCGGAACGACGATTCCGATTGTGGTGTCGAACATGACGGCGGTCGCAGGTCGCCGTATGGCCGAGGTCGTTGCTCGTCGCGGCGGCATCACGGTGCTTCCTCAGGACATTCCAACCGATGTCATCGAATCAGTGGTGAGCTGGGTGAAGGCACGTCACCCTCTTTTCGAGACGCCGATCACGCTGACCCCTGGCAACACCATTGGCGACGCTCTGCAACTGATTCACAAACGAGCGCAGGATGCAATCGTCGTTATCGATGACAGCGGGTGTCCGGTCGGCATTTTCACTGAGGAAGATGCAGCTGGTTTCGATCGATTCACTCAGGTGCGTCATGTCATGTCTCGAGAGTTGGTGACGCTTCCCGACAGCATCGACGCTCCATCAGCATTTGACATTCTTGGTGAGCAACGCCTTTCAGTTGCCCCGGTCGTCGGTGGGGATGGCCGGCTCATCGGTGTGATGACGCGAAAGGGCGCCCTTCGATCGACGATTTATCGTCCGGCGGTTGATGCCGACGGGCGGCTGCTCATTTCAGTGGCGGTGGGAATTAATGCTGACCCCACCGGTCGAGCGAAGGCACTCGCAGGAATGGGAGTCGATGTGCTCGTTGTCGACACGGCACACGGACATCAATCGAAGATGCTCGAGGTGGTTGAACAGGTTCGCGCAGCGGTTCCTGAAATGAAAATTGTTGCAGGAAATGTGGTCACCGAAGAAGGGACACGGCATCTCATCGAGGCGGGAGCAGACATCGTGAAGGTGGGTGTTGGTCCGGGTGCGATGTGTACGACTCGAATGATGACTGGAGTTGGCCGACCCCAATTCTCCGCCGTTGTTGAGTGCGCTGATGAGGCTGCCCGACTCGGCGGAGCCATTTGGGCGGACGGTGGTGTGCGTTTCCCTCGAGACGTTGCGCTCGCGCTTGCGGGAGGTGCGGCAAACGTCATGTTTGGTTCATGGTTTGCTGGCACCTACGAGTCCGCTGCCGATGTGCAGCGCGATACCGACGGACGTCTCTATAAGGAGAGTTTCGGTATGGCGTCGAATCGCGCCGTGAAAAACCGTAGTCGTGATGACGATGAGCTTGAGCGCGCTCGCAAAGAACTGTTTGAAGAGGGAATTAGTACCTCGCGGATGTACCTCGATACTCAGCAACCCGGAGTCGAGGACATCATCGATCAGATCGTTGCTGGCGTGCGATCATCGTGCACCTATGCGGGTGCGGGAACAATTCCAGAGTTTCATGAGCGAGCGGTCGTGGGAGTGCAGAGTCACGCCGGATACGAAGAGGGCCGCCCACTCGGAACGAGTTGGTGAACTTTCGGTGATCATTGCAATCGATGGTCCCGCTGGCGCAGGCAAAAGCACGGTTGCGCGTCGAGTCGCGGCCGAACTTGGCGTTGACTACCTCGATACCGGAGCGATGTACCGAGCGGTCACGTTTGGAGTGCTTGCTCGAGAGATCGACCCAGCCGATGCCCATGCTGTCATCGAGGTGTGCGGCCAACTTGAGCTCGATGTTGGGGTCGATCGGGTCGTAGTTGACGGAGTGGATGCGACGTCGGCCATCAGAGGTCCGGAGGTAACCTCGGCGGTGAGTTCGGTGGCGGCGAATCCCCAGGTTCGTAGCATCTTGGTGGAACTGCAGAGAGCTTGGGTGCGCAACCGTGGAGCTGGGGTGGTTGAGGGACGTGATATCACGACTGTGGTGCTCCCAGACGCTGATCTCAAACTGTTTGTGACGGCATCACCGAAGGTTCGAGCTGAACGTCGTGTTGCCGAATCTGGCGGCAATGTCGACGCTGTTGAGGCCTCGATTGCTGAGCGAGATCGCCTAGATGAGACCCGTGAAGCATCCCCTCTGAGTATTTCTTCAGAGGCAGTTGTCATCGATACGAGTGAAATGTCAATCGATGATGTCGTTGCGGACGTTCTTTCAAGAGTGCAAGGCTGATCACATGACAAGGTACGACGCTCATTTTGTGGGCCAGACGTTGCCCTCAAAAGCGTTCTATCGCTTCGGCCGTTTCATCGTGTCGGGTGGCATCCGGGTGTATACGAGAATGTCAATCATTGGGCGAGAAAACCTGCCTGCGACCGGCGCCTATGTTCTCTCTCCGGTGCATCGCTCGTATATCGACACGCCGATTTCAGGTGCCCTCACCACTCGCAGACTGCGGTTCCTTGGAAAAGATTCGATGTGGTCATCGAGATGGTTTGGTTGGGTGCTCTCATCTCTCGGCGCAATTCCAGTGACGCGAGGTTCTGCAGACCGAGAAGCAATGAAGCGAGCCGTCACCGTTCTTGAGGCCGGTGAACCGTTAGTGCTGTATCCAGAGGGCGAGCGTAAGTCTGGTCCGGTCGTTCAGTCGATGTTCGACGGCGCTGTGTATATTGCGCTGAAAGCAGGCGTTCCGATTATTCCCGTGGGAATCGGCGGCTCTGAGCGAGTGATGCCGAAGTCGGCCAAATTCATCTACCCGCGCAAGGTTCGTGTGGTGATTGGAGAGGCTTTGCACCCGAATGTTCCTGTTGGTGAGGGTAGCCGTGTTCCAAGAAGTGCGATCGCTGCGCAAAGCGCAGCGTTACATGCAGAACTTCAGCGGCTGTTCGACATGTCGATGGTGGGGGTGGGCTGGTCGTACCCACCAGAAACATCTCACGACCAGAATGCAACGAATGACTGAGCGAGCGTGACCGGGTCGTCAACCCCGCAGAGTTCGCGCGCCGAATGCATTGAGAGTTGTGGAACTCCGATGTCGATGGTGTCGATTCCGAGGCGGGTTGCTGTGATCGGCCCGATCGTCGACCCACACGGGATGTTGTTCTTGGAAGAGAACACTTGGGTGGGAAGGCCTGCCCGTTCGCAGATAGCTGCGTATCGCTGAGCGGTCGTTGATGATGTTGCGTACCGCTGATTGACATTGAGTTTGATGGCGGGTCCTTTATTGATCTGTGGGGCGTGTCCATGGTCGTGCCGGTCTGGATAATTCGGGTGAAGCGCGTGCGCGTTGTCGGCCGAAATACACATCGATCGGCTGAGAGCCCGGGCGAGGTCAGCGCTGGAGCCACCTCGCGCGGCGACGACTCGGGTGAGCACCTGTTCGAGTGTCGGCCCTCCCGCTCCGGTAGTGCTCGCTGACCCGACCTCTTCATGATCGTTCAGCACGATTAGTTGGAGCTGGTCGGTATGCGAAGTGACTGAAATTGCCGCAACCGCAGCCCAGCACGAGACGAGATTGTCGAGTCGGCCCGATGCGAGCAGTTCTCGTGCTGAGCCGAGACGCGCCGCTGGCTGGGTGTCGAATAGTGAGATATCCCACCATGCAATTGAGTCGAAACCCGAGAGGCGCTGTAAGTGTTCAACAACCGACTCTCCCACTTGGTCGACGCTCCAGATCGGCATGAGGTGGGTCTGAGGGTCAAGGCGAAGCCCGTCGTTGACGCCGCGATCGAGATGAATCGCAAGTTGTGGGATACGTGCGATCGCGCCGGTTCGTACCAGCGTGGTCTTACCAGCATTGCTCACAACTCGTCCGGCGAGACCCAGGTCGCGATCGAGCCATGAGTTGTTGAGAATCCCTCCGTAGACCTCAACGGCGAGTTGGTGCCATCCGTAGTGCTGAACGTTAGGGTTCGGTTTGAGTTTGAAACATGGTGAATCGGTGTGAGCACCAACGAGCAATATGTCGGGTGCGGGAGCCGGCGTCGTTGGCGCTTTCCAGGCGATGAGTGCACCGTCGCGGCGAACGAATCGGAACCCATCAACCGATGAGCTGTCCCATTCGTCTGCGAGCGACAATTCTGATGCACCGGCGGCGGTGAGCCTTGCTGAGCATTCGGCAACTGCGTGAAATGGCGACGGCGATGCGTCGAGAAGGCTCATGCAGTCCTCAATGGCGAACATGTGTGAAGTCGGTGTCATCAGGGTTGGAAATCCTCGTGCGAAAAACGTGAATGGCCGAGAGGTGCTGGTGCGCACCTGATTGGTGAGCGAAGTCTATGTGCGGTTGATGAATTGGCTTTTAGCGAGCTGTTCGAGCGCATACATCTGCGGCTGAGCGGGGAGCGGCTCGTAGTGCCATGGGGCTCCGCCGTAGGGTTTTGTGCGTGGGCGGGCAAGACGATCTTCAGTGGCAAGTCGGCGATGTCACGATTCGTCGGGTAGAGGCGAGAGTGACGGCTGTGCCCCATGGCTCGATATGCAGCGGAATCACCCCGGAAGTTGTTGACGAACACCGCCCATGGATCAACCCCTTTGTTGCTGACGACGGTCGGATGTTGTTATCGATTCACTCGTTTGTCATCATTGACGGCTCATCGACAGTGGTGGTCGATACGTGCGTGGGCGCCCATGGCGACCGACCGTTGCCGCAAGACTCCCATTTTCTCGAACGGCTAGAAGAGTCGATTGAGGGTGGGCTGTCGGCTGTTGATGTCGTGGTCTGCACCCATCTGCATTTTGATCATGTTGGGTGGAATACAAGGCGTGATCATCACACCGGTGAACTCGTGCCGACATTTCCCCGAGCGAAGTACGTCGTGAGTGAGGTTGAGTTTGAGACGTTCTCCGATCATGACCATGTTGGCATCGCTGACGTTTCTGTCGAACCGTTGGTGAGCGCCGGGTGTCTGATGCCAGTTGCATCCGATCACCGCATCACTGAACACATTGCATTGCTCTCGACGGAAGGTCATTCGCCTGGACACGTGTCAGTTGAAGTCGTCTCGAATGGCGAGCGGGCACTGATCACCGGCGACATGGTGCACACTCCAATTCAGTTCCTTCGCCCGGAGATCTCCGCAGATCGGTTCGACTTCAACGTTGAGCAGGCAATTTCAACCCGCCGAATGATCATCGATCGCGTCGCTGATGGAGCGACGCTCGTTTTAGGAACACATTTCCCGCCCCCGACTGCAGGGCATGTGTTTCGATCAGCCGATGCCAACATCACCTACTCCCCGCACCTTGAATCTGAGAGGTCCCTATGACATCGGCCCTTGTCCTTCGAAACGATGCCGATGGTGTTGCAACATTGACGCTCAATCGGCCCGACAAACTCAACGCGCTCAACCCATCAGTATTTGTCGAGTTGCGCCAACATCTGGACGAAATTGCCGAAGACAGTTTGGTCAAGTGCGTGGTGTTGACAGGTTCGGGTCGAGCCTTTTGCGCCGGTCATGACCTTGAATCGATAGCGAACCACGAGAGGGCTCCGAGCAAGCATTTTGAGCCAGAGACCATTGACGCTCTCGAACGTTTGCCGCAACCAACGATCGCGCAGTTGCATGGACACTGTTACACGGGTGGCCTCGAACTTGCGCTCGCCTGCGATCTTCTCGTTGCTGACGAGACCGCCCGACTCGGCGACACTCACGGACAGTGGGGGCTCGTGCCAATTTGGGGGATGTCTATTCGCCTGCCGGAACGAGTCGGTGTGTCAACTGCAAAAGAGTTGATGTTCACGAGCCGACGAATTAGCGGCCGAGAGGCCGCAGAGATCAGGCTTGTTGATCGATGTGTGCCCGAGGGTGAGCTCTCCGATGCGGTGACTGCGCTCGCGGCCGAGATTGTTGCAAACTCGGCGGGAACGAACCGCATTGTCAAGCGTCTCATCTCCGATCGCTTGGAGGGCTCTCGCAACGCAGCGCTACTCAACGAGCGCGAGATGCCTCATGGGCGACCCGACGATATGGCAGAGCGAATGCGCAGTGGTGGCCGATGAGTCTCACAGCCGATCCAACAGCAGGGGTGCAGGGGTTCCCGGGCCGTGATGAACTTGAGGAGTTGCTGTTCTCGATGTTGCCGTCGGGTTGGTGGGAAGCGGTCCAGTCATCCGATGAGGCAGCACTTCAATTACTGAAGTCGGGGCTTCACAATCCTGACATTGTCGCTCAACTCGGATCAGCCGGTTGGGTGGCTCCCCATTATGACGTCGAGCATGGTGGCAGGGGTCTCTCCCGTGACGATGCCCGCTCAGCGCTCTCATTGCTCGCACTGTGGGAAGTTCCACATGTGCCTCGCGGTTCGGGGCTCCCGCTCGCTGCCCCAACGATTCAACAGTGGTCAAACAATGAGACAAAACGTCGGCTGCTTCCGCCGTTGCTCACAGGAACAGAACGCTGGTGCCAGTTGTTTTCTGAGCCTGGGGCCGGGTCAGACATGGCCTCGCTTGCGACGACTGCGGTGAGAGACGGAGACGAGTGGGTGGTCAATGGCCAGAAGGTGTGGACCACCTTCGGACACGAGGCGGAGCGGGCAATGCTCATTGCTCGCACCGATCCGGCGGCTCCAAAGCATGCTGGTATCACCTACTTCGGTCTCGACATGCGTGCGCGTGGAGTTGAGGTACGGCAGTTGGTAAATATCGCTGGCCAAGTTGAGTTCAACGAGGTCTTTCTCACCGATGTTCGTGTGTCAGATTGCGATCGAATTTCGCCGGTTGGCGATGGATGGAAGGCGGCGATGACGACTCTCGGTGCGGAGCGGCATGCGCTGTCAGGGGTTCGGAAGAAACGAAAGTCGAGCGACGAGATTCTCGGCGGGAAAGCGTTTCCTGAAGTGCTGCGGATAGCTCAGCAGCGTGGTTTGACGGGCGATGACAGGGTTCGTCAGGTGTTGATGGCAGCGTTTACCGCGGACCGCATATTGGGGTGGACAGCGCAGAGGGCTCGTGATCGGGCTCGGTCGGGCCAGCCCGTTGGACCAGAGGGTTCGATCACCAAGATTTCGAAAGCGATGACGAACCAGCGTCTGCAAGAGATCGCAATGGGGCTGTTAGGCGCCGATGCCATTGCGTGGGATGCTGCTGACGTTGAGGCCAACGAGTGGATCGTCCAATTTCTTCGCACTCGCGCAAACTCGATCGAGGGCGGTACAAGCGAAATTCAACGCAATATTGTTGGTGAACGAGTACTCGGACTACCCCGAGAGCCTGACCCGTACCAAGGTGTTGCCTGGCGAGATGTGCCTCGAAGTTGACTGTCGTGGCAGGTCATCTGGCGGTGTGTTGGGCCCTTGAGGGTAGGCGTCCGCTCATTGACGCGATTGCTGAAGATTCGTTGCCTCGCATGCATTTGAGCGTTCTGACACACTAGGGAGCGAATGGTGAGTCGGCGAACGAAAATTGTGGCCACGATCGGGCCTGCAAGTGATTCTGTATCAGCGATCTCCGATCTTTTGTATGCCGGCGTTGACGTCTTTCGCATTAATTTGTCTCATGGGGACATAGAGGGGAATCTTGATCGTCTTCAACGGGTACGTGAGGCCTCAAAGGTGACCGGTCATGAGATTGCGGTTCTTGCTGATCTCCCTGGACCAAAAATTCGGGTGTGTCCATTTCCTGAGGGCGGTGTCGAGATGATGCCAGGTGCCGAAGTCACGCTTCGCGAGGCCAATCGCCCGAGTTCGGGCGATGAGATCTGTGTGGACGTTGCGGGGCTGTTCACTGGGCTCGCTGAAGATGATCAGGTGGTTCTTGGCGACGGCAACATCATGTTGCGGGTCAGCTCGGCTGGCGGACAGGCGGTGATCGCGCAGGTGGTAACCGGCGGTCGCGTGCAAGGAGCGCCGGGGGTTCATGTGCCTTCAGAGCGTTTGTCAGCGTCGACACCAACACCCGATGATTTGCTCTTTGCCGAGCAGATGGCGGCAGCAGGGGTTGAGTTCATCGCCGTGTCGTTTGTTCGCACTGCGCGTGACATCGATGAGGTCCGCGAGGTGGTGGGTGATCGGGCCCGACTAATTGCAAAAATTGAAACGAGTGCTGCGCTCACCGCGCTTACCGACATTGTGTCGGTCTCTGATGGAGTGATGGTGGCACGTGGTGATCTTGGTATCGACTGTCCGCTTGAAGAGGTACCGCATCTGCAGAAGATGATCATTCGTGAGTGTGTCGAGCGGGGCGTTCCGGTGATCACGGCAACCCAGATGCTCGAGTCGATGGTTTCTGCCGCAGTGCCAACCCGGGCGGAGGCAAGCGATGTCGCAAATGCCGTCTTTGATGGAACCGATGCAGTCATGTTGTCAGGAGAGACTGCGGTCGGCCGTCATCCAGTGATCGTCGTTGAGACGATGTCGAAAATTGCAGCTCGAGCGGAACGGCACGCTAGTTACCGCGGCTGGGCAGCGCGACTCGGTCGACATCAGCGCGGAAACTGGACTTCTATCGAAGATAGGGTTACCGCTGCACTCGGAAATGCGGCGAGTCAAGCTGCGCGAGATATTGGCGCATCAGCAATTCTGTGCTGCACACAGTCTGGACGAACTGCCCGCGCAATGGCGAGGTTCAGACCCGAAGCGAATCTCATCGGATTGTCGCCCGATGAGACGGTCGTGCGTGCCCTGCGACTCTCATGGGGCGTTGACCCGATGCCAGTCGATGTATATGAGTCGACCGATGAAATGGTGTGGTACGCCGTAGAAAAAGCGGTGCAACAGGGTCGAGTTCGTCACGGAGACACAGTACTTGTGCTCGCAGGTGCTCCGGGAAGCAATTCATCTGCGGCTGCCGATGTGTTGCGGGTGGTTCAAGTCGCATGATGAGCGCTCAAGGTGTGTGGTTCACCCGCACAGGGGTTGCGGGCGGCCCTCAGATGGTGATGGTGCACGGTTCACTCGATCGGTCTACCGGGCTCAGCCGGCTTGCCCGTCGTTTTGATGGCCGCTATGACATTTTACGTTTCGATCGCCGAGGCTATGGAAAGTCGGGTGAGCATGAGGGCCCGTTTACCGTTGCGGCAAATGTTGACGACCTCGTCGATTTAGTCGAGCAGGAATTTCCAAGCGGCCCGCTTGTGCTCGTGAGCCACAGCTTCGGAGGGAACGTTGTTCTTGCTGCATCGAGTCGTCTTGGGCGTCGAGTAACGCATATCGCAACGTATGAAATGCCGATGTCGTGGCAGCCGTGGTGGGCAGGAAACTCATCGAAGGGTTTCCCCGAGCACAATCCTGAAGATTCCGCCGAGGCGTTTATGAGGCGCCTTGTCGGAAACAAGGTGTGGGAGCACCTTCCCGAGCGGACGAGAACTGCTCGTCGTTCAGAGGGTCGTGTGCTGGTCGGCGAATTACATGACTTGCGAAGTGGTCCGCCTTGGCAGGCAGACGACGTCGTTTCGCCGGTGCTTGCAATGTCGGGCTCGCGCGCCGCTGACCATCACCGTCGCGCTGTCCAATTTCTTGAAGAAAAGTTGCCAGATTGCCGGTCACTTGAAATTGAAGGTGCCGGGCATGGCGGGCCGAACTCCCACCCTCAGGCGGTGGCGGAGGCAATTCAGGCGTTTATTGACCAACCGGTCGACGCCGGTCGGAAATAAGTGCGGCTGCGGCTGCGCAAAGGGCAGCGGCACTTACCGTTGCCGAGCCGAGAATCCCAAAACGCTCGTAACACTGCCCTGATATGACGATAAGGCTTGCTCTGGTGATCGTTGCGATTGCATTCCCTACCGCAATTGCGGTCCCTCGAGCCTGAGGAGCGGCTTCACTCATAAGTGAAAGTGATGAGACAAACCCGTATTCAAAACCGATGACGAGCACGATGAGGCCAATGAGAGCGATGATCACCGAATAGTTAGAGATTGCGATGATGACAAGTCCGAGTCCTAGTAGAAGGCCGCCGATTCCGACCGATCGCCTGATTCCAATTCGATCAGCGACGACGGCAACAGCTGATGACGATGCGAGTTCAGCGGCGCCAATTCCAGTTGCGATGGCGCCAAGTCCGGCCACGCTGAGTCCGTAGTCATCCGACAGCCAAGCACCCATCACCACGAAAATGCTCATTCCGGCACCGGCTACAGCAGCAGATGCGATGAGGGGTGGCCAAGCGCTCCGCGGTAGGCCACCAAATAGTGAAGTTTTCGTCGCTGCTCCGGCAGCTTGCGGAGCGGGCATTGACCGAAAGATCGCAATCGCTGCAAGTCCGTTGAGAAGGGCAAGAGCAATGTAGGCGGCCCGCCATCCGTATCGATCGATGAGGAAGGCGAGAAGTGGCGCTCCAAGAAGAAGCGAGAGAGCCCAAGATGTCTCGAACGTTCCGATCGCACGCCCGCGTGATGAGTACGAGACGCGTTCGCCGATGTAGGCGATGCCGGCAACGGTGAGATTGCTCACCCCGACAAGGAGCAACACCATCGCGATGCCGAATGTTGCGATAGACCCACCGAGAGCAATTACTGACGATGCGGTGACCAGCAACAACGATGTAACAAAGATGAGGCGATGGCGGCCTCGATCAAGCGTTCTCCCGACGAGAGTCGTCGAAAGTCCGCCGAGTTCAGCGAGACCGAGAATGCTGGTGAGGGTTCCGGTTGTTGTTGAAAAGGCCCGCTCGAGGGTTGGCAAAAAAGCGGTGACCCACCGGAGTGCCAAATTTGATATTGATTTGGATGTAGTGAGGGTGGCGAGTTGGCGACGGTTGTTGCGTCTATCGCTGTGGAGGGCCGGGGGGTTGTCTGGTTCTTGCACTTAGTTGTCGATTGTCACGGGGAGCTCAACGTCAAAGCCTACAAATGAGCATGTTGCTGTTTGTCGGTCTGATGCAGCGATGGCAACAGTGATGTCGTCGACGCATTGGTCGAGTGAGGTTCGTTGGGAGTATACGAACACTGCAAGCCCACCAAGAATTACAACAAAGATGACTTTTTGGATAATGGTCTTCATGAGCCACGCACTCAATACGCCAAGAGCGATGAAGGCCACGATGACGATTGTTCCAATTGTTTTTGCGTCATTGGTGGCAAGAGCAAAAGGAATCGCGTCCATGTAGTCACGTTACGGCACTCGCGCTCTACCTTTGTGGTATGGCAGACGATCCCACAATGCAACCAATCGGTCTTTCAACCCAACCACCGTCAACCGTGATTCCCTCGGCGGCACCCGAAGTGCGTCATGAGCTTGCCCAGGCACTTGCCGCACCTTCAGAGTTGCGGGTGGCTGAGATATCATCGTTTGTCGCTCGTCACCCACGTGACCTGCACGGATGGGCTGCTATGACCGAGTGTGTAGGTGAGCAGATGTGGAAATATTCTGCGGCACGAGTCGGATACCACCGTGGCCTCGATGCGCTTCGAGCAAATGGATGGCGCGGTTCTGGATACGTCAGCTGGGCCGAAGAGTCGAATCAGGGTTTCTTGCGGTGTTTACTTGCTTTGCAAAACGCCGCAGCAGAGATTGGCGAGGTCGACGAGGCTGAGCGGTGTGCCTTGTTCTTATTGCAGCTTGATCCGAAGGGTGTGCCCGCAGAGTTTGGTGCCATTGCGTCGTGACAGCCGACCCTGGGAACTGTGTGTCGGCAGTTCTTGTTGGTGGCGCGTCGCGTCGAATGGGTGTTGATAAAGCGCTCATTGACTTTGAGGGCGTCGCGCTCGGCCGGCGGGTCGCTGAAGCCCTAGGAGTTGATGATGGTCGAACGGTTCTCGCTTGCGGTGGGAGTGCCGAGGCTGCTCACTCGCTGGGCCTTGAACATTTGCCAGATGAAGCACCTGCGTCTGGACCTTTGCTCGCAATCGCAACGGTCCTCCGTGCATTTCCCGGCTTAGACGCGATTGTCGCAGCATGTGATTTGGGTGGTCTTGATAGAGCGACCGTGATGCTGTTTGAGCAGTGGTTGTCAGATGAGCCGTATGACGTGGTAGTTGCTTCGGCCGAGCGTCGACAACCGCTGCTTGCTCGGTGGAGACAGTCCGCGCTGCCGATCATTGACCGGGTAGTCGGCGCCGGTGAGCGATCAATGAATGGAGCCTTAGCGAAACTGAAGGTGGCAGAGCTTTGCGTTGACGCTTCGGTGACGGCGAATCTGAATACTCCAAAGGA
>DLTS01000095.1:0-10858 GCA_002501485.1 Acidimicrobiaceae bacterium UBA7830 | reverse complement strand
CGATGTCGAATCTGAATACTCCAAAGGATCTTGAATGTTGGCGCCGGTCTCGCACTCAGCGGTAACTCTCAAAACTGTTCTCGCTAGCCTTCCGATCGATGAATGCTGAAATTTCAACCGCCGAATTGCGTGAGGTGCTCGCTCAGGGTGCTCGACTTATCGATGTGCGTGAGGCAGATGAGTACGCCGAGGCCCATATCTCCGGCGCTGAGCTCATGCCGCTGTCAACCTTGCCGACGAGTATCGCCTCGGTCGGCGCGGGGCCCGTGTATGTCATTTGTAAGTCAGGTGGGCGCAGTGCAATGGCGTGTGAGCTGATGGCATCGGAAGGTATCGAGGCGACCAATGTGAGCGGCGGAATGATGTCATGGCTCCACGAGGGGTTTGAGGCGGAATTCGAGCAGTGAGCAACGGACCCGATGTCGAGTTCACCTGGGTTGATTCGACATCGTCGTTTCAGCGCATCGTCGACGAGTTGCTCACCTGCGACCGATACGCAATCGACACCGAGTTCCATCGTGAGCGCACGTACTTCCCAGCGCTAGCACTCGTTCAGTTGGGCTGGGGAGACGACAACATCGTGCTCGTTGACCCGACGTCGGTTGATGTCGCACCCTTGCACCAGTTGTTCGAATCTGATGTGGAAGCGGTTTTTCATGCCGCGCAACAAGACCTCGATGTTCTCACTCACGCGGTGGGTGCAATTCCAAAAAAGCTGTTTGACACTCAGATTGCGGGCGGGTTTGTTGGATACGGCACGCCATCACTTGCGTCGCTCACGAATTCAGAACTCAAAATCTCCCTTGCTAAAGGTGATCGACTCACTGACTGGTTCCGTCGACCGTTGACCGACGCACAGCAACGGTATGCCGCAATTGATGTGGCGTATCTCGTCGAGATTCAGAGCCGGTTGATGGCCAAGTTGGAGGCGGCCGGGCGTGCCGAGTGGGTGCTCGAGGCCTGTGATGAGCTTCGTCAAAAAGGTCAATCTCCAGTGCAGCCGCAGGATGCGTGGTTACGCCTCAAGGACGCTCGTGGATTGAAAGGCAGGGGGCGCGGTGTTGCTCAGGCGGTTGCTGAGTGGCGCGAACGTCGAGCGATGAAACTTGATCTGCCGGTGCGTCAGGTGCTTCCTGATCTCGCAATTCTTGGTATCGCCCAGCGTCAGCCAAAAAATGAGACTGAGTTGTTGCAGGCTCGTGGCGTTGATGGTCGAGTGCAGCGGGGAGCTGTCGCATCAGAAATCTTGGCGGCGGTTCAAGACGGCCTATCGGGTCCGCCACCGGAGGTGCCGACAGGTGGCGATGACATCGAGCGTGATCTCAGACCTGCTGTAACCCTGATTTCGGCGTGGGTGTCGCAGGTCGCAAAAACAGAGGGTGTTGACACGGCGATGCTCGCAACCCGTGCCGATCTCATTTCGCTGTTGTCGGGGGATCCGAACACAAGGTTGGCGTCAGGGTGGAGAGCCGAATTGCTCGGCGACGACATTCGTGCACTTGTGACTGGAATGGCCTCCCTGACGTTTGTTCCGTCGGAGCATTCTCGTCCAGCTGGTCTACGTCTCTTGCGCTCCGATCAGGTACAGTAGAGACTTGCAGCGGTTCGCCCTGCTCGTATCCGTATCACGACTGACTTGGGAGCCCTACTGTGAAGAAGGGTCGACATCGTCGCTTTGAAGAAGCGCGAAAATTGAAGCAGGCTGGCCCTGGAGCCTTTGATCTGGGTTTTGGTGACCGCACTCGTTCCGACTCTGATGAGGATGACGAGTATGCAGCGCTCGCTGAGAAATATGGCGTCACGTTTGACGACGATGAAGACGAAGAGTACTGACGTCGTCCGTTAGCGCTGCGCCGCTCGCGTCACAGGGTGAGGTAGTGGAGTCCACTTCGGTCGCTCTAGTTCGTCGACGAGGAGCCTGTAGATGTCTTCGCCGATGAGTTCGACGATCTCGTCGCGAAGCGACTGGTAGACCGGTTCCTTCGCCGAGAATGCCTCTGGTGCTTCGGTGCACCACCAGTGAAATTCAGCGCCACCATCTCCCCAGTCTCGGCGTTTCCACTCGCGAAGTTGAGAAACGACATGCCCAGTTTCGTCGGTTGCATGCTCGAGTCGCATCGGAACCTGCCAGCAGACATTTGGTTTCCAGTCGAGCGGTCGGGCACCCGTCTCGAGAGCCGCAATGTGAAGCGCGCAGCCAGGGCCGCCCTCGAAGCCCGGCCGGTTCAAAAAGACGCAAGCATCGTCGACAAGTCGTGTGGTCGTGACCGGGTTTCCATCGCTGCCAGGTTCGCCTGAATCAAGAAAACCCTTCGCCACTGCGGTGTCGTAGAACTGCATGTGTCGGGGCTTGACGTTGATGAAGGCCTTCACGACGGTTTGGACATCGTCGTCATCAACAAAGTGGGCACCGTAGCTGCAACAGCCTTGCATCATGTCGGTTGCATCAGCGTCAAGCACTCCTTGACAGCCTTCACTGAAAATGCAGCGGTGGTTTGACATCAAATAGGTTGCGTCGAATGTCCAGGTTCGATCTTCGGTTGGGTCTGTGAACGAAATCCATTCGTGGACATCGCTTGCGGCCTTCCGCTTCTCGGCGGCCGAGCCCGATGACTTTCCTGACGAACCTCTCTTTGCCACAGGCACCACCGTACCGGCCTCGGTAGGATCTACAGCCGTATGAGTAGTGCACATCATCAGTCCGGCTTGTCCTCGGGTTCACCTATGTCGGCTGATGCCCTGCGGCAATCATTCCTTGACTTTTTTGCAGAGAAAGATCACACCGTGGTGCCTTCGGCGAGTCTCATTCCGCACGACCCTTCGGTGATGTTCACCGTTGCAGGAATGGTGCCGTTTAAGCCCTTCTTCGTTGGTGACGAATCACCCCCCTATCTTCGAGCGGCGAGTTCCCAGAAGTGCGCCCGAGCAGGTGGTAAGCACAACGACCTCGACGATGTCGGTCGAACAAAGCGCCACCTCGTGTTCTTTGAGATGCTTGGCAACTTCTCGTTCGGCGACTACTTCAAAGAAGAAATCATTCCTTGGAGTTGGGAGCTCGTTACTGATCGCTGGGGTTTTGATGGAGATCGTCTCTGGATCACCGTTCACGAATCAGATGACGAAGCCGAAGCCCTATGGCATGAGGGGGTTGGTGTGCCGATGGATCGCATCCAGCGTCTCGGCGACAAAGACAACTTTTGGCAGATGGGCGATACCGGACCATGCGGACCATGTAGTGAGATTCACATCGACCGAGGTTCCTCGTTTGGTCCTGATGGCGGACCTTTGCATGACCCTGCCGGTGACCGTTTCATGGAGTTTTGGAACCTTGTCTTCATGCAGTATGACCAGTCAGCTGATGGGTCACGGGTTCTGTTGCCGAAACCATCGGTTGACACTGGTGCAGGTCTCGAACGAATTCTTGCATTGTTACAAGGTGTCGACTCGGTGTGGGAGACCGATCTCATGCAGCCGCTGCTCGACACGGCATGCTCATTGACCGGAAAGACCTACCGGCCGGGCGATTACGACGATCGTGATTCATTTGCTATGCGTGTCCTGGCTGAACATGCACGTTCAGCGACGATGCTGGTAAGCGACGGAGTGTTCCCGTCGAATGAGGGTCGTGGTTACGTTCTGCGTCGAATTCTTCGGCGAGCGGTTCGTTATGCGTTCATGCTCGGTACCGATCGTCTTGTGATGCCGACCCTCGTATCATCGGCGGTCGATGTGATGGGCACCGCATACCCAGACGCCGTGAAGAACCGTGACTTTATTGAAGGCGTGATGGAGAAAGAGGAAGAGCGATTCCGGCACACCCTCAAGACCGGTCTTGGCATCCTTGATGGTGAACTCGACCGGGGTGAGCAACTGTCGGGTTCGACTGCGTTCTTATTGCATGACACCTACGGCTTCCCGCTCGAACTCACCGAAGAAATCGCTGCTGAACGGTCGATCGACGTTGACCTCGAAAGGTTCGAAGTCGAGATGAAGGCACAGCGCGAGCGAGCAAAGGCAGCTCGTCGTGACGGAACTGCCGACGAGAGCCATGTCGACCTGTACCGCGAATTACTCGATCAGTTCGGGGTCACCGAGTTCGTTGGATACACCGACGATGTCAGTGAGTCCCGTGTTGTCGCAGTAATTCCAACCGTTGACGAAAATGGCGATGAGGCTGTTGAACTCTTCCTCGACCGAACCCCCTTTTATGCCGAGGCTGGTGGCCAGATCGGCGACACCGGAACCATCACTGGTCTGGTGGGCAGTGCTGAAGTTCTTGACACGACGTTTGCTTTGCCGAATCTGCGCCGACATCTCGCCAGGGTCACCTCGGGATCATTCGAAGTGGGTGCCAAAGTCACAGCGACCATCGATGTTGGGCGTCGCTCAGCAATTCGACGAAATCACACCGGAACCCATCTGCTCCACTGGGCACTTCGACATGTGCTCGGTGATCACGTGAAGCAGGCGGGCTCACACGTTGGCCCCGATCGTCTGAGGTTTGACTTTTCACACTACGCAGCAGTCTCCGACGAGGAAATCGCTGAGATCGAACGACTTGCCAACATCGAGACGCTTGAGAATTCGCCTGTCCGAGCGTTTGAAACAACGAAAGATGAAGCGGAGTCGCTCGGAGCGATCGCATTTTTTGGCGACAAGTACGGCGAGATTGTTCGAGTGCTCGAAGCCGGAAAGTCGACCGAACTTTGTGGAGGCACTCACGTCCGCGCAACTGGTGACATCGGCACCATCAAAATTGTTGGCGAATCATCGATCGGGTCGAACTTGCGTCGCATTGAGGCAATCACCGGGGCGTCAAGTGTTGCGTTGTTGCAGCGTGACGAGGCGACGCTCTCCGCCGTCGCCGGACTTGTTGGTTCAACGACAAGTGATGTGGTTGAGGGCGTGCAGCGACGCCTCGACGAGATCAAGTCACTACAAGACGAATTGAAAGTAATGCAGCTTCAGATCGCTGTTGGGCGCGCTTCAGAACTCATCGCCACTGCCGCCGACGGTATTGTCGTTGCGCGAGTTGACGGTCTTGCATCTGGAGACCTTCGTGAATTAGCGATTGCCGTCCGTCAAGGTGAGGGTGTGCGTCGGTGCGTTCTTATCGGCGAGACGAATACCGGCGGGGTAGGGCTCGCGTCTGCCGTGATGTCCGATGAAGATATCGAAGCATCTGCTCTCATCAAAGATGCTGCGAAAGCTGCGGGTGGTGGCGGTGGCGGTAAAGGCGACGTCGCAACGGCCGGCGGAAAAAACATTGCTGCAATCGATGAAGCTCTCGAAATTGCCCAGGCGGCTGCGACAAGCTTGTGATCTCTACTCATTCCGGCGGACGCGTTATCGGAGTTGACCCCGGCTCGCGTCGATTCGGCATCGCGGTCGGCGTTTCAGGTGTGGCCTCACCACTTACTGTCGTGCATCGTGAGAAGAGCCTCGACCTCACAGTTGAGCGTCTTGCGCAACTTATTTCTGAAGAGGAAGCCACAGCTGTTGTTGTCGGTCTTCCTCTTCACCTCGACGGCTCAGAGGGATCATCGTCAAAAGCTGCCCGTAAGTTCGCTCGCGCACTGGCTAATTTCGTAGCTGTGCCGGTGATGCTGCATGACGAGCGCCTGACAACTGTGACCGCCGATCGGGCAATGCTTGATGCGGGTCTGCGCGCCGAAGAACGCCGCCGGCATGTCGACAAGATCGCAGCAGCGATCATGTTGCAATCGTGGATTGATGCCGGAGAGACTGGCGATGCGATCTGATCTGCTCTCCGACAATCAACGAGCGAGAAATCGCTGGGATGATGATGAGTGGGATCTTCCTGACGAGGTTCCACATGTCGATCGAACACCAGGGCGAGGAGACCGGGTCCGCTGGTTGGTGTGGGGGGTGCTCTGGCTTGTTGTTGCTGGAGTTCTCGCCGCTGGCTCGGCCGGTTGGTGGCTGATGCAACGGGTCACCGAACAAGAAGTAGTTGGTGAACCGGTCACATTTACCCTGAGTGGTGAAGATGATGTCGAAGCCATTGGGGCCCGACTCGAAGCAACAGGGATCATCTCCGATGCTGGGGTGTTCTCGTGGTACGTCGGGCAAAAAGGTGGCCTGGAGCCCGAACCTGGTTTGTATCGGCTTGTCCCGGGGTCTCATCTAGGCGACGTTCTTGGAGTACTTCGCACATCGCCGAGCGAGACCTATCGTAGGGTGACTTTCCCCGAGGGATTCACCGTCCAACAGATTGCTTCTCGTCTTGAAGAAGAAATTGACAATTTGTCGGCCGATTCGTTTCTTGCGATTGCCGAAGACCCGACCCGCAGAGTGCCGTGGAGGCCTGCCGACACGTCAAGCCTAGAGGGGTTGTTATTCCCCGACACCTACCAGGTCTCTAACGCAGACAATGAGGGTCAGGTCATTGAGAGAATGATCGAATTGATGGAGCGGGTTGCGCTCCAAGAGGAGCTTGAACTCCGGTCAAGCGCCCTCGGAGTCAGCCCGTATGAAGCGCTCATCGTGGCATCAATGATCGAACGAGAAGCCAAAGTTGACGGCGACCGCGCATTGATCGCCCGTGTCATCTACAACCGACTCGAACTTGGGATGAACCTTGAGATTGATGCGACGCTCTTTTACGACTCGCCTCCCGACACTCCATTTGCGGTTCTGAGGTCGAAAGATTCTCCGTACAACACCTATCTGTATGGCGGGTTGCCCCCGACACCGATTGCGAACCCTGGTCGAGCATCGATTCGTGCTGCTCTTAATCCGGCACCGAACCCCTCATCGGGAAACGACCTTTGTGTGGTCTTAGACGATCCGACTGTTGGTTGTAACTATCTGTATTACGTGCTCGCTGATGATGATGGCTCGCATGCATTTGCAGTTACCTTCGACCAGCACTTGACGAACATTGAGACTTCTCGGGCGAAAGGGCTTCTCGATTGAGTGACGGTGCAATGAGAGTGGCAATTATCGGTGACCCCGTCGAGCATTCACTGTCACCGGTGATGCAGAACGCCGCGTTTGAGTCAGCCGGCCTTAAGTGGGAGATGATCCCTGTTCGAGTTCCAGCGGGCGGAGGAGTGAATGCCATTGATCGTGTGCGAGCAGGGGAGTTCGCTGGCCTTGCCGTCACCATGCCATTGAAGGAAGAAGCGGCACGCTCGGTTGACGATCTCGATGTGGCATCAACGCGTCTTCGGTCGGTTAACACAGTCGTTGGGATCAGCCCTGGACAAGCTCGTGGGCTCAGCACCGACGGTGCTGGCTTCGTCAATTCTCTTGCTGCTCAGGGCATTGCGCTCAGCGGAGCTCGCGTGCATCTTCTCGGAGCGGGAGGTGCTGCTCGATCTATTGTTGCTGCGCTCGGCGCTATCGATGGGTGCGAGGTCACGATTTCGAATCGAACACACTCCGCAGCAGAAGCAGCGGCAGAACTCTCGAGTGGTGCTCAAGCAGTTGTTGTCGACGACCTTCCCGATGCCGTTGCGTCGGCGGACATCATCGTGAACACGACATCGGTTGGCATGGGTTCAGATATCGATGCGGGGCCCGTTCCGCTGCCGGTAGAACTCATTGCTTCGCACCATGTTGTTGCGGACATCGTCTACCACCCGCTCACTACAGCCCTGCTCTCCTCGGCGGCGTTTCGAGGGGCGCAGACGGTCGACGGGCTCGGAATGCTTGTGCACCAGGCGGTGCTTCAGTGTGAGGCGTGGACAGGCTTTTCCCCAGATCCAGTGGAGATGCGATCAGCGGCAGAAGCAGAACTCGGCCAGCGCTCCGGGTAGCCTCAAGCCGTGCTCCGCTTGTTGACCGCCGGTGAATCTCATGGACAGGCGCTCGTCGTCGTGCTTGAGGGGCTGCCTGCGGGTCTTGAGCTCACCGTTGAGGAAATCCAAGAGGAAATGGGCCGTCGCCGGCTGGGTTATGGTCGTGGGCCTCGCCAGCGTTTTGAAGTTGACGAACTCACACTTATTGGAGGTGTTCGTCACGGACGTACGTTGGGGTCGCCGCTCGCTATTGAAATCAAGAACACCGAATGGTTCCGAAGCGACAAGTGGCATGAGGAAATGTCACCGGCACCGGGTGCAACGAAAGATGCATTAACGAAGGTTCGACCTGGTCATGCTGACCTCGCAGGCATGCAAAAGTACGGGTTCGCTGACGCCCGTGATGTTCTTGAACGCGCCTCCGCTCGTGAGACCGCCGCTCGAGTTGCTGCTGGCGCGGTCGCAAAGAAGTTGCTGTCACACATTGGTGTCGAGATCATGTCGCACGTCATTCAAATAGGATCAGCGCGGGCGTCTCTTGACGCAGTGCCAACCATGAGCGACCTTTCAGCAATCGATGAGTCACCGGTTCGTTGTTTCGATTCGGCAAGTGCCGACGCAATGGTGGAACAGATCAGAGTCGCTGCGAAAGACGGCGACTCACTCGGCGGCGTAGTGGAGGTGCTCGCATTCGGTGTTCCGGTCGGTCTCGGTTCTCACGTGCACTGGGATCGCAAAATCGACGGTTTGTTAGCTCAAGCCTTGATGTCGATTCAAGCGGTAAAGGGTGTCGAGATCGGTGATGGTTTTGAGGTTGCCGGCCGGCGTGGCAGTGATGCCCATGATGCGATTCATTGGGATTCCGAGTCTTCGTCATATCGTCGGCGTAGTTCATTGGCTGGGGGTGTTGAAGGTGGCATCACCTCAGGTGAGGTTCTCGTTGCGCGTGCTGCGATGAAACCGCTTGCAACGTTGAATGTTCCCACTCTTGAGACGGTAGACACTGTGACAAAAGAGTCTTCGGTGTCATTCAAAGAACGTACTGATGTGACCGCCGTTCCTGCGATGGGCGTTGTTGCAGAGACCATGGCGGCGCTCGTGCTCGCCGACGAAGCCCAGCGCAAATTTGGTGGTGACTCTGTAGCCGAGTTCGTGCGAAATGCCGAGGCAGCTGCTGAAGCAGTTGCTGAACAGATGAGCTGAGTTATGCAGCGAGTATCGGTATCACTTGCCGGGGGCGCTGACGGTCGCTCCTATGATGTCGTCGTCGGTCACGGGGTGATCGACCAGCTCAACAAGATGTTGAGCGCTCTGGTGCCGACGCCGCGGCGAGTGGCATTGATCACTCAGTCGTCGATTGGGGTCGAGGTTTCAACCTCGTTACCGCTCCATCGATTTGAGATTGGCGTCGGTGAACAGTTCAAGACGCTTGCCACCGTGCAAGAGCTATGTGAGGGTTTTGCTGAGGCGGGTTTGACCCGCGGAGACGTCGTCGTTGGTGTCGGTGGGGGGATGGTGACTGACGTTGCCGGCTTCGCCGCAGCGTCATACCACCGGGGTATCTCGGTGGTGCATGTTCCGACAACGTTGCTCGGCATGATCGATGCAGCGATCGGCGGAAAGACCGGGGTGAATTTGCCTCAGGGGAAAAATTTAGTCGGTGCTTTCTGGCAGCCATCAGGTGTGTTGTGTGACCTCGATGCCCTTGCGACTTTGCCAGAGCGAGAAGTGCGTTGCGGTAACGGCGAGATGGCGAAGTATCACTTTTTGAGTGGTGATGATCTTGCTGCACTCGACCTTGAGGCTCGGGTTGCTCGCTGCGTAGAGATCAAGGCCGAAGTCGTCGCAACTGATGAGAGGGAGTCGGGGCGCCGTGCGATCCTCAATTACGGACACACCCTTGCCCACGCCCTTGAGATTGCGTCTGACCACGACATTGCCCATGGTGAGGCAGTATCAATTGGGTTGATATTCGCAGCGCGTCTCGCGCAGCGACTTGGCCGTATTGATGCGGCCCGTGTCATCGAACATCTCGACGTCGTCGGAGATTTATATGGCCTCAGAACTGAGATTCCGAGGGTGGCGTCGGCAGATGAACTTCTCGAGTTGATGTTTCGCGATAAGAAAGCGATCGACGGGCTTACCTTTGTGCTCGACGGGCCAAATGGCGTCGAGCCGGTAGTCGGTCTTGACCCTGCGGTCGTCCGAGAAGTGTTAGATGAGGCGCTGAACGGCTAATGCTCAGCGGGCCAACGCCTGGACCTGGTGTCACGTTACGTCGCTGGATGACGAGCGATCTCGATGCATTCGCTGACCTCAACAGTGATGTGAATGTGATGGCCACCATTGGTCCGGTCATGGACCGAGCGGAATCCGCCGCTTTGATGCAGCGCATCGATCGTCACTTTGCTGATCATGGATTTGGATTGTGGTGTGTCGATGTGTCGGGGGAGGTAATCGGGTTCTGTGGGCTCATGGTTCCTTGGTTTCGAGAAGGTGTCGAGATCGGCTGGCGTCTGCGGTCAGCGTGGTGGGGGCACGGATACGCGAGCGAGGCAGCACGCCAAGTGCTGGCGTATTCATTTTCATCAACCCCCGACGGTCTTGGGTTTGATGAGGTGATTTCATTCACCGCAGCAACGAATGAACGGTCACAGCGAGTCATGAAGGCAATAGGCATGACGCACGATGCCGAGGGCGATTTCGAGCATCCTGGAGTGCCCGAATCAAGCCCTCTTCGGCCTCATGTGCTGTACCGAATCACTGCGGGGCGATACCGTTCTATGACGTGAATCTTATCTTGCTCCTTCACGGACCTAATCTCAATTTGCTCGGACAGCGTGAACCTGACGTTTACGGGCACGACATGCTCGCCGATCACGTTGCGCGCACGCGCGTAGCAGCTACCGAATTTGATTGCGAAGTGGAAGATCTTCAGAGCAATCACGAAGGGGAACTCATCGAAGCGGTGCACGAGGCTCGAGGTCGATGTGACGCAATCATTATCAACCCGGGAGCCTTCACCCATTACTCCTGGGCGCTTCACGATGCTCTTGCCGCGTACGACGGCATCGTCGTTGAGGTGCACTTGT
>DLTS01000076.1 GCA_002501485.1 Acidimicrobiaceae bacterium UBA7830 | reverse complement strand
TTGCCACCGTTGTCGTTGTCACCGACTGTGAACGGTCAGCCACGAGTTGAGAGGCATCGTCGTTTTCGGGTTCATACGAAACTACCGATACAGCGGTTGAGGTCGTTGATAAATTTTCGCTTTCTAGGACCAAACTCGTTGTCGACATCGACTCCTCAATGGCTGACGACGATTCTCGAGGTCCACAGGCTGCAATAGGGCTCACAATTATCAACGTTGTCACTAGCCGCTGGAAAGGTGCCATTCACCTCAACAGTACTGAGCACCTCACCTCACGACGGACGATCATCATCAACACTGACTGCAAAGTCGAAGGCCCCGAGATGAATCGGTCGTTGAGAAAGCGAATCAAGAGACCACTGTTGAGCCCACATTGTGAACGGATCCGGGTGACTGCCCACAGGCTCACACCCAATGCTCATAGCGATCGCGTCTCGTACCGAACTCAGGGTCTCTCCACGTTTAACAAAGTCTCGAAGCGAGATCGCGCCGTCTCGTTTTGCGAGACGGCTTCCCATGTCGCCAAGGACGAGAGGCACATGCGCGTACTCAGGTGTCGGAAGGCCAAGAAGGCGTTGCAAATGCATTTGCCGTGGTGTCGATGACAGCAAATCGTCGCCGCGCACCACCTGGTCGATGCCCTGCACCGCATCGTCGACCACAACCGCCAAGTTGTAGGCCGGCACGCCGTCAGCACGAGCGAGAACGACATCGTCAATTCCACCTTCGAACCGTCCGGCAACCATGTCATCAACCACATAGGTCTCACCCGAGGTTCGCAAGCGAAGTGCAGGGCGCCGGCCTTCAGCTTCGCGCTCAGACCTCTGTGCAGTCGTCAAGTTTCGGCAAGTACCCGGGTAGGCCCCGTCGGGCAAATTACCGTTCGGAGCCTGCGCCGCCGCTTCGATTTCGGCACGAATCTCTCTACGGCTGCAAAAACAAGGATACGCATCGCCGCTTTCGGTGAGACGGTCGATGGCATTCCGATACAACTCAAATCGCTCCGACTGCCGGACAATCTCCGCCGAGCTCACCACCCCCACGGCTGCAAGGTCAGCAATCTGTCGCTGTTCAAATTCGGGAGACGCTGTCATAAGGTCGAGGTCTTCCATTCGAATGATGAACTCGCGTCCGGTGGTTTGGGCGAGCAGCGCCGCAACGAGGGCCGTGCGAAGGTTGCCGATGTGAAGATCTCCCGTCGGTGAAGGTGCGAAGCGACCCGCCATTGCACCATTCTTGTCACATGGGCCGTTCGCAATCAGCGACAGATCACCATCGAGATCGGCAACCAAACCGACGAGAACGGATGTCGATAATTTTGGAACGAGATGGCAACGACTGTGTGTGGTGTCGCCGCGCCTTTGACGACCACCTCGTCGTACCGACAACGGAACATCTCGTGCCTCGAATTAAAGGCGGTCCGAGTTGGGTCGAAAATGAAGTTGCCGCCTGCAAGCGGTGCAACAACGAACGTGGCCATCGGACGCTTGGAGAGTTCGCCAATGAATGTGAGGGGCTTGCCCGCAAACCGGACGTCGCTCGAATTATCCAATCACTTGAGCGCCTAACCGATGCCATCGCCAGCCGCGGCGGCCAGCGTCGTGCTCGGCCATATATCGCCACACAACTTCGCCGCCTTCGTCGTCGATAACTGTCAATCTCGTTACTCGCAATCACAGGCGAGCAATGTCGTATTCTCGGCCTATGCGCAGAACTTTGAAGCCGCGTCGGGGCGAGCAGGAGCCGAAAGTAGCGAAATGATCTGCCCTGCCTGCGGCGCTACTCCACCTGACGATGCAAAGTTCTGCAATGCGTGCGGCGGAAGCCTCAGCGCTCAACCTGATGACACTCCTAACGCCGTCACAACAGAATCACCTCCTGTTGGCGAACCCATCGATGATGAGCAGACCGGTGAGCTCCGGGGGCCTGTCGATTCAACAACTGACCAACTCGACGAGTTTGCCCTCACCCGACTGCATGATTCGATCCAAACCGAGGGACTGAAACAAACCATCCAGATCACAACGACCGAAGGACCTGCATTCGCATCTCAGGTCGTCTGGGCAGATGACGAACGTCCCTTTGATGACACGATCGACGACATGCCAGCAAGCGGCATCCCTATCGATACTGCTGCGGCGACCCAAGTGATTCCAGTCGGCCACGAACCGCCCACACTTTCTGCTCGCTCGGTGACTCTCGCCGCCGCAGTCGTCGACCGTGGTCCAACTGGGAGCGTCTCCGCACAGTTCACGGTCACCTCTTTCATCGGCATCATTGCAACGGTGCTCACAGTAGTTGCACTTACGGCCGACATTCTCAAGATCTCCACAACAGCGGGAGCAGAATTTGCCGACGTTGCTTCAGCCGTCGGGTTGAAAACCGGGGTTTGGCACGTTGACAACCTTGGCTCCAACCTCATCGCAGTCGGCCTCCTTGGGGCAATCGGACTTGCAGCAGGTTCTGTTGGGTCGATCCTCAATCGCCCCTGGGGGCCAGGCCTTGTCGGGGGAAGCGGACTCTCGGTTCTCGGCACCGCTGCGCTTACGATCGGTCTCATCGAGTTTCCGGTCGGAGCCGCCCGAAGTTTTGCTGCGAGTGCGACTGGGGAGTTCACCATCGAGATCACGAGAGACCTTGGTTACTGGTCGTTGTTCGCTGCAGGAGGTGTTGGGCTCATCGCATTCTTCGCATCAATGAACGATCTCCTGGTCGACCGCCAAGCGAGTCTCAACCCGTACGTGCACGCTCTCGGCGCGCTAATTGTCGTCGTCACCGCAATTGCTCCACTCGTACCAACGGTTGGTTCTTCCTGGTCAGCGAATTGGCTTCTCAATAGCAACGAAGGTTGGCCGAACGAACTCATGATCGCACGATTGGTTCAGCTTGGAGCCCTCGCAGTTGGAGG
>DLTS01000083.1 GCA_002501485.1 Acidimicrobiaceae bacterium UBA7830 | reverse complement strand
CGGCAAGCGCAGCACCGCCGAGCGCATCGTGTACGACGCAATGGATCTCATCGCAAGCCGCACCGGTGACGATGCGCTCGACACCGTTCGACGTGCGATTGACAACGTGAAGCCACCCCTCGAGGTGCGTAGCCGCCGTGTTGGTGGTGCCACCTATCAGGTGCCCGTTGAGGTTCGCCCTCGTCGTGCATCGACCCTTGCGATCCGTTGGATCGTTGAGTACTCCCGTGCCCGCCGCGAGCGGACCATGGCCGAGTGTCTCGCTGCTGAACTCATGGACGCAGCAAATGGCCTCGGCGCTTCGATGAAGAAGCGAGACGATATGCAGAAGATGGCCGAGTCGAACAAGGCCTTCGCCCACTACCGCTGGTGATCAGCCCGATCACCAACTTTTTGCCCTTTGACATCCCCCAGACCTGACGACCGAACGGAAGTGACCTGTAATGGCCAAGCGTGAGTTCCCACTTGAGCGCACCCGAAACATCGGGATCATGGCGCACATCGACGCCGGAAAGACCACGACAACAGAACGAATCTTGTACTACACCGGAAAGAGTTACAAGATCGGTGAAGTGCACGACGGTGCAGCGACCATGGACCACATGGCGCAGGAGCAGGAGCGGGGGATCACCATCACCTCAGCTGCGACGACGTGCGTCTGGGATGACCATCGCATCAACATCATTGATACGCCGGGTCACGTGGACTTCACCATCGAGGTTGAGCGTTCACTTCGCGTGCTCGACGGGGCCGTCACCGTGTTCGACTCAGTTGCCGGCGTTGAGCCACAGACCGAGACCGTGTGGCGTCAAGCGAACAAATACAACGTGCCCCGATTCTGCTACGTCAACAAGATGGACCGCATTGGTGCGAACTTCTACCGCACGGTGGAAATGGTGGAGAGCCGCTTGCAGGCCAACCCACTCGTCATCCAGCTTCCTGTTGGAGCGGGTGGCCCCGAGTCAAATGAGCCATTTGCTGGCCTTGTCGACCTTGTCAAAATGAAAGCACTCATCTGGCAGGACGAAGAACTTGGCGCTAAATGGGATGAAGTTGACATTCCAGATCACATGGTCGACAGCGCCAACGATTACCGCGAGCGCATGATGGAGACCATCGCAACTTCAGATGAAGAGGTGATGGAGAAGTATCTCGGTGGTGAAGAGGTCTCAATTGCAGAGATCAAGCGAGCGATTCGCGCCGGAACCCTCGCAGGCGATTTCGTTCCAATTCTGTGTGGATCGGCCTTCAAGAACAAGGGTGTTCAGCCCATGCTCGATGCCGTCATTGATTACCTCCCATCACCTATCGATATTGAGCCAGCGCAAGGAACCAACCTTCGCGGTGATGAAGAGATCTTGCGGGGTCCGGACGACGATGCATTCGCTGCCCTTGCGTTCAAGATCGTTGCCGACCCATTCGGCAAACTCACCTACTTCCGTGTGTACTCGGGCGAAATCGCCAAGGGTGAAGAGTTGTACAACTCGACCAAGGAGAAGCGTGAGCGTCTCGGTCGCATTCTTCTCATGCACGCAAATCAGCGAGAAGATCTCGACGTCGCAATGGCGGGAGACATCGTTGCCGGCCTTGGGTTCAAAGAAGTCACCACCGGTGACACGCTCTGTGACCGTGACACCCCAGTCATCTTGGAACGGATGGAGTTCCCTGAGCCGGTGATCCACGTCGCCATTGAGCCGAAGACGAAGAGTGACCAAGACAAACTCGGTAAGGCGTTGAAGTCGCTCTCTGATGAGGACCCAACGTTCCGTGTTCGCACCGATGAAGAGACCGGTCAGACCGTCATCTCAGGTATGGGCGAGCTGCACCTTGAAGTGCTCGTTGACCGCATGATGCGTGAGTTCAGTGTTGAAGCAACGGTTGGCAAGCCACAGGTTGCATACCGTGAGACGATCACCAAGCAGGTTGACTCGGTCGAATACCGCCACATCAAGCAGTCGGGTGGTTCGGGTCAGTTCGCAGTCGTGAAGATCACCGTTGAACCGAACCCGGGCAACGGTTACGAGTTTGTGGACGCCATCACCGGTGGACGTATCCCCCGTGAGTACATCCAGCCGACTAACCAGGGCATCCAAGCCGGGCTTGAGTCAGGTGTGCTCGCCGGATACGGCATGGTCGATGTCAAAGTCACCCTCGTCGACGGTCAGTACCACGACGTTGACTCTTCGGAAATGGCATTCAAGGTTGCGGGCCAGATGGGTATTAAGAAAGCAGCAGAAGCAGCGAAGCCAGTTCTCCTCGAACCGATCATGGCCGTTGAGGTTGTGACCCCCGAGGACTACATGGGTGACGTGATGGGTGACTTGTCGAGTCGTCGTGGACGCATCGAAGGTATGGAAGCGAACGGCAACGTCCAGACGGTGAAGGCTCAAGTTCCGCTGTCAGAAATGTTTGGATACTCGACCGACCTGCGTTCACGCACCCAGGGTCGAGCGACGTACACCATGCAGTTCGACAGCTATCAGCAAGTTCCAGAAGCAATTTCATCCGAAATTGTGAAGCGGGTCCGCGGCGAGTAAGCCAACACCCACGAGTAACCAATTAACGAAACGATCAAAGAGAGAATAAAGGAAGCATTGTCATGAGTAAGGCGAAGTTTGAGCGTACGAAGCCGCATGTGAATATTGGGACGATGGGTCATATTGACCATGGGAAGAC
>DLTS01000002.1:2284-16166 GCA_002501485.1 Acidimicrobiaceae bacterium UBA7830 | reverse complement strand
GCGGGTCTTGGCCGAAGCTCCGGGTGACCGATATCAGCGGGTGGTAGTCCGCGTGACAGACTGAGAGCGTGAACACGCGACCTCTTCACGGGCGAGCCCGTCGCCATGCCGCGGATCGTCACACGAGCGGATGGTCGGTGCAGTCCGAAGAGTGGCTAGTCGTTGAACAGCCACTCGCCATCCACGTCGATGGCGAAATCGTTGCAACAACAATGTGCACACCAGATGACCCAGCCTCCTTGGCGGTTGGGTTTTGCATCGCTGAGGGAATGCTTGATCGAGACGTCGCCGCCGGAGTTTCCGTAGATCGCTCAGGCCCGACGGTGACGGTGCGCGTAGACACAGGCCACTTGCCAGGCTCATTTTCTGCGCGCCTCGGAACCGTTTCGTCGTCGTGCGGGGCATGCGGCACTGCTGACATGGCGGCCCTTGTTGCAGGTGTGGTGCCTGTCGACGCAGGACGGCTACCCGATGGCGATGTGGTCTCTGCAGTTGCGTCGAACCTTCGCTCTCAGCAAGAGGTATTCGCACTAACCGGGGGTTCTCACGCTGCGGCAGCAGTGACCATTGACGGTCAGGTTGTTGACATCGCAGAAGATGTGGGCCGGCACAACGCAGTCGACAAAGTTGTCGGCCATTTGTATAACAGCGGTCGGCTGCCGGCGACCGATCTCATGCTCGTCATCAGCGGACGCGCAAGTTTCGAAATGGTGCAGAAGGCGTGCGCAGCAGGGTTTGGAACGCTCATCGCAGTGAGCGCTCCGTCGTCCCTTGCCGTCGATGCTGCGGGGCGCGCTGGACTACGTCTCATCGGGTTCGCCCGTGACGATCGGTTTACTGCGTACGTCGATCCTTCATCGTCGTCGACGCATTGATAGCACGATGATTTCGTGGCGCCCCCTACGAGTGTGGCCTTGGCGTTGGAACATACGTCGCCCTCGACCATCACTATGGGTGAGTTGGCGACCGAATGGCATCGGGCTCGTGAAGCCGAACCACTATGGCGAGATGCTTCGAACGTTGTGGGCAAACCGTCGTAACTTGAAGTACGGCTGGAACGTACTTACCAAGGGGGCCTGTGATGGGTGTGCTCTTGGCGTGGCAGGGCTTCACGACTGGGGGCCAGAAGGCAATGTGTTGATGAGCGCAGGGATATCTGATCGCGAAAGTGGGATACCGGATTACAACGCCGTCGTCACCGTCCGGCCCCGGTAGTCGAGATACGTTCCTGATAGTGCATTCGGAGAGCCCTCGCTCATACCGCTGATTGAAGGCGCCCAACGAGCGCCTCAACGCCGGGGTGCTGAGGCGCTCCGGCACGCCGACATATCACGAGGTTGCGAGTGACAACTAGGTCACCGATTTCTACGTCGAGGTGCGAGGGGACTTGAGCGAGCGGCAAGACACCCCACCCAAGACCAAGACTCACCATTTGTGCGAGCACGTCAGGTTGATGACTTTCAGCAACAACCTGTGGCAAGGCACCGATATCTCGAAGACTGAGCTCGATAAGTGACCTGGTTTGTGAGTTCTCAGGGAATAGCACCCAAGGACCCCACTTTGGTGCGGGAAGTGACCCGGTGCCGGGCGGTCGAACTACGACGAGTTCCTCTTCAAGGAGGTGAGTAGATCTGGTCGAGGGAGGTGTCTCAGACGGTTGCACACAGACGATGAGATCGAAGTCAGATCGCCGAAGTCCTGCAAGAAGCTCGCTCGAGGGGGCAACGGTGAGGTGGAACCTGATGTCAGGGAAGTCAGAGCGGAATGTTCGGAGCACTTCTGGAAAGTGCACCACTGCTCCTACATCGAGCATGCCAACACGTAGTGTTCCCATTTTGAGGGTGTTCACACGTTCCGCCCACCGAGCTAAATCGTGAGACATCGTTTGCATGGTTCTTGCATGTTGAAGCACGGGCTCGGCGAGATCGGTGAGGACCCGGCGACGGCCCTGCCGATCAAAGAGTTGAACTCCAAGGCGACGCTCGAGGTCTGCAAGACCTTGGGACAGAGCCGGCGCCGTCACTCCGATCGATGCAGCGGCAGCTGCCCAGGTTGAGTGGTCGGCAACTGCGACGAGGTACTCGAGTTGGCGAAGTGGAATATCGAAAGGGTCGGCCACTTCAACACTTTAGTTAAACAAAACTTAACAAAGTCGAATCTCAGGTCAACGTGGCTTATCTTGGGAACATGTCTACGAACAACATCACACCCGCCCAAGGACGCCTCGGAGTATTACTTCCTGGCATGGGGGCGGTGGCCTCAACATTCATCGCTGGCGTCATGGCAGCCCGCCGAGGAATTCACCCGCCGATCGGATCAGTTACTCAGATGGCGAATATTCGGTTGGGAAGCCGAGAAGAAGATCGCAACCCGTTAATCCGAGACTTCGTCTCACTTGCTTCGCTTGACGATCTCGTATTTGGTGGGTGGGACCCAATTTCGCCAAATGCGATGGAGGCAGCAAAAACAGCCGGAGTGCTTCAAGGGGGTGACCTCGAAGAGGTGGCGAAGGAGCTCGAAGGCGTTGTTGCGATGGAAGCCGTCTTTGACGAGGAATGGGTGTCACGCTTATCGGGTGTTCGGGTGAAGGCCATCCCGAATAAGTGGGATCAAGCTCTTGCTCTTATCGACGACATCAACCGTTTCCGTGAGGAGAACGAGTGTGATCGCCTCGTCATGGTGTGGTGCGGGTCGACCGAGGCATATCAGGAGCCGAGTGCTGTGCATGCATCAGTGGCTGCATTTGAGCAGGGCCTGAGAGACAATGACGCCAATATTGCGCCAAGTCAGATCTATGCATATGCCGCGTTGCAGTGTGATGTTCCGTTTGCGAACGGGGCGCCAAACCTGACGACCGACCTTGACTGCATCGTCGAGCTCTCGAAGCAACGCAATGTGCCGATCGCTGGAAAAGACTTCAAGACCGGACAGACATTGATGAAGACGATTCTTGCTCCCGGCTTAAAATCCCGGATGCTTGGTCTCCGCGGCTGGTACTCAACCAACATTCTCGGAAACCGGGACGGCGAAGTTCTCGATGCGCCAGAAAACTTCAAGACCAAAGAGATGTCAAAGCTTGGGGTGCTCGGCGGCATTTTGCAGCCGGAGGTCTACCCAGATCTCTACGGCAACATCGACCATGTCGTTCGTATCAACTACTACCCACCCCGCGGTGACAACAAAGAGGGATGGGATGCCATCGATATTTTCGGGTGGCTCGGTTACGAAATGCAGATCAAGGTTGACTTCTTGTGCCGTGATTCAATTTTGGCTGCTCCGATCGTTCTTGATCTTGCGCTGTTCATGGACCTCGCTCATCGTGCCGGTGAGTCAGGTGTCCAAGAGTGGTTGAGCTTCTATTTCAAGGCGCCGCAAGCAGCAGGTGCTCGTGATGCAGAGCAAGATATCTTCATCCAGCAGACGAAATTAAAGAACACCCTGCGGGAGTGGATGGGTGAGAAGCCTGTTACCCACTCAGAAGCTGGCTGACTACCTATTGGTTTTGTGGACAGTGATGGCGGCAGTGCCATCAGGAACATCCATGTTCGTGGCATTGCCTTGACCTGATGGCGATTTTTCTCGCAGTGATATCGGCCGTGCTGTACGGCTGGTCGGACTATATGGGGGGCCGTGCTACTCGGCACATGTCGGTGTTGCGCGTCACGTTGTACGTCGAGTTTCTCATGACGGTGTCATATGTTGCGCTCGTCGTCTTCGACCCAGCACCCTTTGTATTCGGAGATGTGATGTGGGGCGCAATCGCTGGTATCGGCGGAGTGGGCGGCGTAGCTGCGTTCTACTTGGCGTTGTCGATGGGGGCAATCAGTGTTGCCTCGCCAGTCGCTGGCGTGCTTTCAGCGATCGTCCCGGTCATCGTTGGCATTTCGTTGGGTGAGCGTCCAGGCGTCATCGCAATGCTGGGCATTCTTCTTGCGTTGTCGTCGGTCGTGCTCGTGAGTGGAGCCTTGTCGTCTCGCCGCGCCGAAGTCACGATGCCTCGACGACAAGTGACTCTGGTCATTGTCTCGGGGGTGCTCTTTGGGCTGTGGTATGTCGGCCTCGATATGGCTGGGTCAGAGAGCGGATGGTGGATTCTTCTGGGCTCGCGAGCGCTCACTGTCCCTGCGCTCGTCATCGCTGCATTTTTGCTTCGCGATCGACTGAAGGCTGATCGGGCGTCATCATCAGGAAACCGCTGGAGCCTAGGAGCGTGGGTGACAATTCTTATTGCGAACCTTGCGTATTTGGTAGCCGTGAGATCTGGCTTGCTTTCCATCGTTGCGGTAGTTGCCTCGATGTATCCTGCGAGCACGATCGGTCTCGCAATACTTCTTGATCGAGAGCGGCTGTCAAAGACTCAGTGGCTCGGCGTGGGGGTGGCAGGGTGCGCTCTAGTCCTTGTCGGTGTCGGCGCCTGAATTTGCGTCAACAATCGCTTGCGACTCTTTGGCCGCCGCAGCGAAGATTCCCTTTGCCATCAGCGAGGGCTCAGACTTTCTTCGAAGAAGATAAATAGCGCTTCGACGCTGGTGAACCTCAGGGTCGTCTGGAGCAGCCCATCCCGCAAGATCGGCAAGGTGACAAGCGACACGAAGATCATTTGCGGTGGCCTGACGTTCTGCTTCAGTGAGCAGAGCATCAGGCCCGCCAGTCATGCTGGCGAGTACTTCTGCGAGCCGAGCGTCGGGAGCAGGCTTGAGGCGGCTCGGAGCTTTGTCCCACCAACCGCCGTACATTCGCCAAACATTGTGCACAACGAACTCTGGTTCATCGTAGAGAGGGCGCAAATAGGGCAATGCCAACGTGTCGGCCGGGAGAGACACCGTATGGATGATCTCATCGAGGGTGGCGCCATCGTTCATTAAGTTGACCACCGTTGAAACAAGATACTCAAGTGCTGAAGCGATGTCGTTTAGCACTCGTTGGATTCGTTCGGTTCCCGTAATGGGAAGTCCGTGGGCGGGAACGATGAGCTCGGGGTCCATCGCTGCCATCGCTCGGAGTGCCGCCGCCCACTCTCCTGGGTATCGCTGAACTTTCTGAGGGTTACCGGCATTGGGAAAATTCCAGATGAGAAAATCGCCGGCCATGATCGTCCTCGACTGGGGGAGCCAGAACCACAGGTGGTCGTCAGTTTCGCCTCGAGCATGGTGAGCCTCGATGTCGACCGCTCCGATCGTCATCGAATGATGATCATCAACTTCAAGTGTGGGACGAAGAGTTCCCTTCGGCAGGAAACTTCTCCATCGCCGTTCAGACGAGGCTGGCGCAAAGTCGCCCGCCGGGTCGTCATCATCGGTGACGAGACCAAGATTGAGATCGGCGCGAATGCCACCAAACTGTCGGAGATTAATATCTAAGTTCCAGTTGTTGGTGCGCTCGTAGCGGTCAAACCGGTGGGCAACATTGCTGTGGCCAACGACGACGGGAGACTCCCATCGTGCTGCGAATTCGCGGCTTCCTCCGACATGGTCAGCATGGCCATGGGTGTACATCAGATGAGTAACCGGCTGTGATCGCCACCGTGCAATTTCTTCGACGACTGCTCGCCCTGTATTGCCGGCCGATGTGTCAAAGGCGATCAGCCCCTCCCCACTGTCAACGACGACAGAGTGGCTAAAACTCTCAACAATTGCAAGGTCATCACGAAGCTCGGATAGTTCTTGAGTAACCCGGTTCACGGGAGCATCCGCAACCCCGCTATCGATCACGCGCGATGAGAAATCGAGAAGATCAGCCATATCGCAACACTACGCAAACTTGAGCCGGGCATAGGTTGCTATGGGCATTTCGTTGCGAGCATCTGGTTAGTTTGCCGAGCTATGCGAAGAAGGGGCACCGCGCCGATATCAGTTGGGGTAGCCGGATGACACGCATAGCGATCGCCGAAGTGTGTATTCGCACTTTCAACGCAGTGCGCAACGGATTCTCACAGCGGAAACAACTCGGCTGCACTAATTGACGTCGGCTAGAACTAGGCCATGGCGCAAGTAGCCAGTTCTCGCTACGCACTTTCTGCGACGAACACCGAGCGCGCCCGACAGGCCGGGTATGTCGACGCTCAATGGCCACTTCCTGAGGTGGACCCCTCCCGGCTGCGAGAATTCCAGCAGCGCTCGAACACTCGGGCAGCACTGAGTACGACGTTGTGGTTAGCGCTCCTCGTGCTGTCAGGTTGGGCGCTCGTTGCCACATGGTGGTCATGGTGGTCGCTTCCAGCGATTGCGGTGTACTCAGCCCTATACGGGGGTGCAAGCGATTCGCGGTGGCATGAGATGGGTCATGGAACTGCCTTCAACTCTCGACAGCTCAACGACGCGGTCTATTACCTCGCATGTTTCATGCTTTTACGAGGGCCAACAGTCTGGCGCTGGTCGCACTACCGCCATCACACTGACACGATCATTACCGGCCATGATGCGGAAATTGCGTTTCAGCGACCGCCAAGCATCGTCCGAACTCTGTGGCGTTTTACTCACGTGCAAGGTGGAATTGAATTGCTTACTCGGCTTCTACGTCACTCGGTTGGTCGTCTCGATGCAGAAGCACGAGAACTCGTTCCCGAGCACGAACAGCATCGGGTTGTTGTGGAGTCTCGGGTCATGATGGCAATTCTGGCCGCAGCAGTGACGATGAGCGGCTTGCTGAGTAGCGCTGTTCCCGTCATCATGATTGGAGGATCAACATTTCTTGGCGGCTGGCTTGTCGTCTTCTTCGGAATCACTCAGCACGCGGGGTTACAAGAAGATGTTCTCGACCACCGTCGCAATACAAGGACAGTGATGATGAACCCGGTCTTCCGATTCCTCTACCTCAACATGAACTTTCATGTTGAGCATCACATGTTTCCGAGCGTCCCCTACCACGCGTTGCCCGCACTTCACTCAGAAATTGCGGCTCAACTCGCTCCTGCCCTTCCCTCGACAGGTGCTGCGTACCGACAGATCTTTTCCGCGATGCGGAAGCAGCGAAACGATCCGACCTATGAAATTCCGATTGGCCTGCCGGCGATGACCGGCGGAGAAAAAGCGATTGACATCGGCGCAGAGACATGGATGCGTGGCCCAGAGGGACAGGTCATTCTCGGCCTTGAAACCTCACTTGGCGATGGAGAACTTCGACAAGTTGACGTTGGTGATCGCAGCCTCGTCGTTGGCCGCACTGAGAGCGGAAGGTTGTTCGCTTGCGACGGGTGGTGCTCGCACCAAAAGGTTCATCTTGCTGGCGGAGCAATTATTGGTGAAGAAATCGAGTGCCCGAAACACAATGCCCGGTTCGATTGCTCGTCAGGAGAAGTCACGCGGAAACCAGCGCGCGGAATGCTCCGCACCTATCCTGTCAAGGTTAGAGAGGGTCGCATTTCAATCGATATCCCTCACAGTGATTCAGTAGGGGGCTGAACCACCCTTCTCAGGAGGCGCTTCGACTGACCGGGCCTCGTTAAGCTCATTAGAAAGAGCGCTTCTCAACGTTGGAAGATCGGTGGATACAGTGATCATCTTGAAGCCTTGACGTCGGCGAAGGGCTGCAAGATCTGACGTTGCATGAATTCCTGGCGTCACTCCGTGTAGAGCACATGCCTCAACAACCGTTGCAAGGGCATTATCAAATACGGGTGTTCCGTCGTTCCCTGCTGCGTCAAGCCCAAGACTGATTGCAAGATCTGCGGGACCAACGTATGCAGCGTCGACTCCGTCGACGCTGAGAATTTCGTCAACATTGTTGAGGGCTTCGACTGTTTCGATCATTGGGATGACGGCGATGTAATTGTCTGCCCATACGCGATAATCATCGTGGCGTGGAGCGGATACTGCAGGCCCCCAGCTTCGACTGCCGAGCGGGGCATAGCGAGCTGCTCGAACAGCCGCTCGGGCCTCCTCAGCTGTATTCACCATCGGAATGATGACGCCGTGGCATCCTGCATCAAGCATCTTGCCGATAATGCCGGGTTCATTCCAAGGCACTCGCGCAATAGGGACGCCACCGCCGATTTCAATTGCTTGAATCATTGGCACTACAGAGTCGTACCCGATCGCCCCGTGCTGAGTGTCAATGCACACGTAGTCAAATCCGGCTCGAGCACAGGATTCGGCGGTCACTGGTGAAGGAATGAATGTCCATGCGCCCAAAGTTTCTTCATCTCGATCCCACTTGCTTCGCAGTGTGTCTCGTTGTGTCACGTCGCCGCTCCTTGTCATCAGGCTTTGTCGTGAGGGTATTCGGGAAGAGAGCTACATCGAGAGTCGATTAGGTGCGTTGCCTTCACGTGAACCGTGTGTGCTCACCGTCAGGAAGAGGAACCGCAAACGTATTCAACGTGAATGAGACAAGGGTGTAATAGCCAGCGAGTGCAACGATCTCGACAGCGGTCTGCTCACCAACGGTGTCGACAAGTCGAGACAGCTCTTTTTCTGGAATACTGCCATGCTTTACCAGCGCAGAGACCGCCGAGAAAATCTGTCCATGAGACGCATCAGTCGTTGCCGACCGAACAGCAGGTTCCGAGCCCGACCCGATGGCTGCCATCAGTTCTTCAGGCATTCCAGCGCTTCGGGCGATCCCTGCATGAGCCCAAAACTCAAATTCACTTTTCCAATGCGCTCCAACGGTGAGAATGACTAACTCGCGGGTGATGGCATCAAGGCTGGAGGAAAATCGAAGTTGTTCACCGGCAGCGGCAAATGCTCGACCGATGTGTGGAATCTGCAGCCAAGCATTAAATGGCCCGGTAAGCGCACCATCTTGGACCATCCACGGTGCGGCACCCCGCGGCCCTTCGGTGATGTCCTTCCACAGTTGGGTTTGAGACTCGTTGAGATCTGCTTCTGTGAGAGCTGGAAGGTGCCCAACCCGTCGAGTATCTGTCATATCCGACACCGTAGGCGCGTCTACCAGCGTATTACGTTATGAGACTTTTGGCATGACGTCTTCGGCAAGACGGTGGAGCTGGTCGTCGACTTTGTCGTACGAGTCACCCGGCATCGCAGGGAAGATGATGAGGTTCTCAAGCCCGAGCTCTTCTTTGTACATGCCGATTGTTTCCGCAACGTCCTCTGCGGTGCCGACCGCCCATGTCCGCTGTCGGTCCATTGAATCTTCGAGGGTGGGGATGAGGCCCGGAGGAGACGGCTTTCCATCATCACCCATGTAACCCTTAGACCATCCGTAAGGACCAAGAAATTTCCAAAACTCATCATGGCCGGGTCGCACCGATGCGATCGCTTCTTCTCGGGAGTCACTAACACAGGTGCACAACACGAGCGCCCTCTTCTCACCTTGGGGTAGATCTCCGCCGTGGATCGATGCATAAGTCTCTGCAAAGTGCTCCCAACGCGCGCGAGTGAAGGAGTGGTGGTTATTCCAAAACACGCCACCCCAACCAGATGTTGCGACTTGATCGAGCGTTGGCGGAGATGTGATGGCCTGCCACGTTTCGTAGGGGTACAGCGGACGTGGAACGAGGCTGAGTTCTTCAACGAAGCCCCCGCGATCTGGAATGCCAGCAGGTGGAAAGTCAAAGACGTCGCCGTGAAAAGAAAATGACTCATTATTCATCGCGAGGTGAATGACCTGCATCGCCTCGTCAAACATTGCCCGGTTGAGATCATCGGCAACTTTTGCATCCGGATTATCGAAACTGCCGATTTTCGTGCCGAGGGTCTCGGCCTCTCGTGGGACCGTACCTCGGCCAACTCCAAGAATTCCTCGTCCACCTGAAATGTTATGGAGGGTTGCGAAATCCTCGGCCAGTTTCAGAGGGTGCCATTGGGGAACGATGTTGAATGCCATGCCAATGCGGATTCGTTCGGTGCGTTCAGCAAGAATCGCTCCCGTGAGAAGTCCATTGGGGATGATCTCATAGCCCTCATACTGGAAGTGGTGCTCGGTAAGCCAGAACGAGTCAAAACCCAAGTCGTCGGCGAGCACTCCCATGTCGAGGATTCGTTCGGTGGCGTTCCACACCGCAGCGTTGTCATAGCGGCGATCGGTTGGTGCTGGCAGCCCCGCACCAGCGTCGTCCATTTCGACCCCACCGAAGAGAAAAATTCCCGTACGCATGACACCTACTGTAGATGATCCTTCGCCTCTCTGTTTCAGGCGGTGATCGTCAAGAATCGGGAGCTATGAGCAATTGGACAACAATTCGTTACGACATCCCGGTCGAACGGGTAGCGAGAATCACGCTCGCTCGCCCGGAGAAGGCAAACGCCCAGGACTACACCATGCTGAGTGAAATCAATGAGGCCTTCGACCAGGCGGCCAATGACCCTGAAGTTCGCGTGATAGTGCTAGCAGCAGACGGAAAGCACTTCTCATCAGGCCACGATCTTGCTGCGGGAACCTCGATGGATGATGTCGACGCAATTGGCACATGGCGTAATTTTGACGCCCCGGGTGCCGAGGGTTACATGGCAACAGAGGTGGAGATGTACATCGGTCTGTGTTGGCGCTGGAGAAACCTTCCAAAGCCGACGATTGCGCAGGTGCAAGGCAAGGTCATTGCTGGAGGACTGATGCTCGTCTGGCCGATGGACCTCATCGTCTGTGCTGAAGACGCATCATTTTCCGACCCAGTCGTCGCGTTCGGAGTGAATGGCCACGAGTACTTCACCCACCCGTTCGAGGTCGGAGCTCGACTTGCGAAAGACATGCTCTTCACCGGACGCGCAATCACTGCTGACGAGGCCCATCGTGCAGGGATGGTGTCCAGGGTGGTCCCACGTGACGAACTTGAGGACACCACTTTGGAGTTGGCCTCTCATATTGCGAAGCGCCCAATGTTTGGTCTCAATCTTGCGAAGCAAAGTGTCAACCACACCTTGGACGCAATGGGAATGTACACCGCTATCCAGTCAGCGTTTGGGTTACACCAAGTCGGCCACAACCACAATTTTCGCCTGCACGGCATGTTGGTTGATCCGTCAGGAATCGACGTCATCCGGTCAGAGGCGTGACAATCGCAAAATTCGACTGAATTGCGCTAGGCGTACGCGCCTGGACGCTTGAACATAGAGCGATGCCAGCGTCGCGGAGTGACCGCAATTGCTCGTGGCTCGTCTTCAAACATCCAACGAGCAAAGTTTCGGCGCCCCCATCGGCCGCTTTTCGCAACGATCGTGAGCGCTGTTTCTGCTCCACGTTGCGAGGCAAGAATTTTGCCAAGCCGGACTGACATTCGATGGTCAGCAACAAGTTCTTGTCGAACAGAGCGCTCGTAACGTTCTGTGACTGCGGTCGTCGATCCTCCGTTGAGAATCGACTCGGCTGCGAGACGTCCGGTGAGCAGCGCTTGACCGATGCCTTCTCCGGTCATCACATCAGTCGCCGCAGCGGCGTCACCAGTAAACATTACCGAGCCTGAAATCAACGGTAACTCGCCGACCCGGGCTGGAATTGGCCAGGCGGTATGGCGATCGATGAGGGTGCAGTCGTCACCGAGCGCTTCTCGGATGTGCGGCCGCTCGAGAAGGTCGCGCCAAATGTGCGCCATGTTCTTCCCCGAGAGGATTTCGCCGCGAGGCATGCCGAATCCGATGTTGACTTCGCCGTTGCCGAGGGGGAATGACCATGCGTAGCCCGGCAGCAAATCGCGCTCGAACCAAACGATGAGTTCGTTGCGCGCTGATCCTGTAGCACCTTGGCCGTATTGACGGAATGCATGCCACTCACCTCGGTAGCCCTCCGGAGTGAGCCCGAGTTCGCGGCGAACCGTGCTCCACATGCCGTCGGCGGCGACAACAAACGATGGCGTGACTGGCCCGAGGCCATCGAGATCAACGGTGACCACGTCTCCCTCTCGCGATGCCCCGATCACGCTGACACCTTGGAGAACTTGCACCCCTTCGCGTTCAGCGAATCCAAGCAATGTGGCATCGAGGTCGAGTCGACGGGCGACAGCGGCGTAGGTGCCCGTCGTTGGCAAGGGAACGGTGAATTCTCTGCCGGCGGGGGAACGAAGACGGGCGCCGCCGATTTCGGTAAATGAGGTGATGTCATCGGTTGGTACTCCGAGATGTTCAAGCTCTCGCAGCGCAAGAGTCGTGAGACCATCACCGCAGCACTTATCTCGTGGGAAGGACGCCTTGTCGACGATAGTGACCGATCTGCCGGCTCGGGCGAGCGAAATGGCTGCTGCAGAACCGGCAGGGCCTCCACCGACGACGAGCACGTCAACCTTCAGAGGCACAGTGTTTGACACACCGGTGAGATTAGAGGCGATCTGCCTTCGGTGTTGATTCGTTCTCCAAACATATGGAACGCAGGTTCTCCGCCTCCGATGTTGATAGGTCATGCGCTCTAATCTGATCGGGTGAGCAACTGCACGGGCTCGATTGCCCGTCGATTATCGGAGGGAACATGGCACGGCTTTGTGAAGGACGAGTAGCGATTGTGACGGGGGCTGGTCGAGGGATCGGGCGTGAGCACGCTCTGAGCCTCGCCCGTCAAGGAGCAAAGGTCGTGGTGAATGATCTCGGTGGAGCGGTCGACGGTACCGGTGGCGAACTCACTCCAGCACAGTCTGTTGTCGATGAGATCATCGCGATGGGTGGCGAAGCCGTTGTGAACGGCGACAATGTCGCCGACTTCGATGGTGCAGGGAGAATGATTGCCCAAGCGGTTGACACCTTCGGTAACTTGCACGCAGTCGTTAACAACGCAGGAATTCTTCGAGATCGCATGCTTGTCAACATGACAGAAGGCGAGTGGGATGCGGTCATCAATGTGCATTTGAAGGGCACATTTGCGCCGGCAAAGCATGCGTGCGGTTATTGGCGGGATCGTTCAAAGGCGGGTGATGCGGTCAGCGGCCGAATCATTAACACGTCTTCGGTGTCGGGTATCTACGGCAACCCTGGCCAGACCAATTACGGGGCGGCGAAGGCAGGCATCGCAGCGTTTACGGTCATTTCTGCTCTTGAGATGGAGCGATATGGAGTGACCGTTAACGCAGTTGCCCCGGTCGCACTAACTCGAATGACGGAAAACCTCGGTCCCGCACCCGAAACACCCGAAGAGGCCGACCTTCGGTCGCCACGTTGGATCGCTCCGATCGCAACCTGGTTGGCCTCGGAGGAGTCAAGTGGGGTGACGGGTCGCGTATTTGAGGCGTCAGGTGAATTCTTGGCGGTAGCAGAAGGCTGGGTGCGTGGTCCGTCGGTATCACCCATCGACGATCCGGAAGCGCTCGGGCCGCTCGTTGAGACTCTGCTCTCCACCGCTCGGAAAAATTCAGGAATGAACGGTGTTGCCGGAGGTCCTCCGCAACCACAGGAAGGGAACTGATATGCCACTCGATCCATCTGCAGTTGGGACAAAAGGCGACCCGGTCGACCTCTCATGGGATTCAAAAGATTGCCTCCTCTACGCGGTCGGCATCGGCGCCGGCGCTGATGAACTGGCCTTCACCACAGAAAACACAGCTGACGTTGTCCAGCAGGTCTTTCCAACATTTCCGGTCGTTCTCGGGTGGGGTAAAGGCTCGCCGATGAGAGCTGTCGGCGAGTTCGACCCTGCGCTACTCGTTCACGGCCAACAAGCGGTGACGCCCGCTCGAGCGTTGCCGACGTCGGGCTCGGCGACGATGCAGAGTGAGATCGTCGCTATGTACGACAAAGGGAAAGCGGCTGTTGTGGTGTCAGAAACGACTCTGACCGATGTCGATGGGGTGCTGTGCACATTGACATCGTCGGCATTCATCCGCGGGGCCGGCGGTTGGGGTGGTGATCGTGGGCCTTCGGGGCCTGTGAACGAACCCCCTCAGCGAGACCCTGACCATACGGTGAGTTACACCACCGCCCCTGATCAGGCGTTTGTTTACCGTCTGTCAGGTGACCGCAACCCGCTACATACCGATCCGTCGTTTGCGGCTCCCGGCGGGGTG
>DLTS01000002.1:0-1983 GCA_002501485.1 Acidimicrobiaceae bacterium UBA7830 | reverse complement strand
GTCGTTTGCGGCTCGCGGCGGGTTCCCGACCCCGATTCTGCATGGACTGTGCTCGTATGGGTTCACTGGCCGTGGCCTTCTTCACTCGCTGTGTGGGTCTGACCCATCTCGCTTCAAGCACATTGAGGCTCGGTTTGCGTCGCCGGTTATCCCCGGAGAAACCCTCGACATTCGAATGTGGGACAACGGAGACGGGTCAGCCATGTTCACCACCTCAGTTGGTGACCGCACGGTGATCGACCAAGGGCTCGTCAAGTTTGACTGAGATCACGTATGTCGATTGATCCCCGCTCGATGTACCGAACTTTTCGTTCGGTCGTTCGTTTTAAGTCGATCGAACTCGATCCAGTCGAACGTCGCTTATCGAGTTGCGCTGATATTGAAGATCTTCGGCGTATCGCTCGGCGTCGCCTACCTCGAGGTGTTTTCGATTACATCGATGGCGCAGCTGAAGATGAGCGGACTCTTGAGCGGAATTCTTCAGCGTTTGGACGTCTTGGACTTCGCCCGAATGTGCTTCGCGACGTGAGCGATATCGATACGTCAGTCGACTTTTTTGGGAGCACCTTGCCGTTGCCACTAATGCTGTCTCCGACGGGTTACACGAGGATCACCAACTCTCAAGGCGAACTTGCCGTTGTTAGAGCAGCGCAGCGGGCCGGAATTCCATATTCGTTGTCAACGATGGCGACACGTTCGATTGAAGAAGTCGCCGACGCAGGACCAAATGTCGACAAGTGGTTCCAGGTGTATACATGGCGCGATCGAGGGCTTGTCGCTGAACTCGTCGGTCGAGCGAAGGCCGCGGGTTACACGGGCCTATGGCTCACCGTTGACACAGCTGTGCTTGGTCGTCGTGAGCGCGACGTTCGACGCGGCTACACCATTCCTCCAAAGATTGGCCCTGGCACCATCATCGACGGCATTTTGCATCCGGGGTGGACTCTTGATTTCATCACGAACCCACCGATTATGTTCGCCAACGTCGTTGGACATGACGGCCACGACGAAGATGGCACGGATCCCATTTCGCTCGCAGAGCACGTGATGCACAGCTTCGACCAGGCACTTTCGTGGGACGATGTCCAATGGTTGCGCTCCCTGTGGGATGGCCCCATCGTGCTGAAAGGCATCCAGCGCGTTGACGACGCCCAGAGAGCAGTTGACGCAGGTGTCGAGGGCATTGCTCTCTCAAATCACGGTGGCCGCCAACTCGATGATGCTCCAACGCCCGTCGAACTCATTGAACCAGTAGCCCAGGCGGTCGGCAGCCAGATCAAGATCATTTGTGATGGAGGAATTCGTCGGGGATCTGACATCGTGAAGGCACTTGCGCTAGGGGCTGACATGTGCTCAATCGGCCGTGCGTACTTGTACGGAATGGGTGCTGCTGGTGAACGCGGGGTCGATCACGTGGTCAAGTTCCTCGACGACGGTGTTCGCCGCACGATGGCTCTCTCGGGTCGGCGTTCGATCGATGAGATTGATCGTGATCTCGTCGAATGGCGTGTGTGACAAAATGCTCTCATGACGCTCGACAGTTCTGCCGCAGGCTTTCTGCAAATGCTCGTTGACGCAGGGCGTCCCCCGTTGCATGAGTCGACTCCCGTCGACGCCCGAGCTGGGTATGACGCCATGGCACCGTTCGGCGGTGAGGGCGCTGACGTTGAGTCGGTCACCGAGACCACAATCGATGGAGTGCCATGTCAAGTGGTTCGGCCACGCGGGGTAAGCACTCCGCCGGTGCTCATGTGGTTCCACGGTGGAGGATGGGTGATTGGTTCTTCGGAAGCCTCGCTAGCGGTGTGTCGAGATCTCGCTGCCGCTGCCGGATGTGCAGTGGTTTCTGTCGACTACCGGCTCGCGCCTGAACATCCGGCGCCGGCCGCAGTGATGGATTGCTCTGCGGTGACGAAATGGGTTCTCGAGCATGGGTCTGAGATCGGTCTTGATCACCATCGGGTTGCCGTTGGCGGTGTCTCA
>DLTS01000049.1 GCA_002501485.1 Acidimicrobiaceae bacterium UBA7830 | reverse complement strand
GGCGCCCCCAACGTTCACGTATCCCCCGATCACGTCGGCCGGCCGCAGAGCGCGGGACGAGTCGAAATTCAACACGAAGAAAGATCGAAGGGGCTGCTGCATCAATCTCTCGCACCACTCTCCTCATCGGCGCGGTCAGCCTTGTGGTCGTTGGTGCTGCCATCACATCGGTGATCGTGTTGCCATTGCAGACATATCTCGGTCAAGGCGATGAAATCGATCGACTAGAAACAGAACTCGAGCGAATGATGGCAATTAATGGCGATCTTCAAGCCGAAGTGGACCGGCTTCGCACTGATACCGGCGTCGAGGAAGCAGCCCGCGACCAACTCGGATACGTATCTGATGGAGATGAGAGGGAGACCATCTTGCCATTCCCTGACCTGCCAACTGACCTCCCGAACGGCTGGCCCTACGGCGTCATCGATGAGGTAATGAACTTTCGAATGTCAAACCCGTAACTCTCTCACTTGCTGCTCGCATCCACAGGCACTGCTCGACACGACTACAGTTTCGAAGGTCTAACCACAACAGGGCATTCACACCAAGGGAGTGACGATGGCAGGCAGCATTCTTGGCGAACAGGTTCTCCGCAAAGAGGACCCAAAGTTCTTAACCACCGGCGGCGAATATCTTGCCGATATCTCTGAGCCCTTGCTCGAAGGGGCGGCCCACGTGGTCTTCGCTCGATCGCCGATGGCACATGGCACTATCGAATCGATCGATACCTCTGAGGCAGAATCAATGCCGGGAGTCATCGGTATCTACACGTCCGAATCACTCGGGCTCGAGCCCACAAAATCGAACTTCAACCCAGGTGTTGCACGAACGCTTCTTGCAAGCGACAAAGTGCGCTGGGTGGGTGAACCAATTGTTGCGGTCGTTGCCGAAACCTACGCGCAGGCAACCGATGCCGCACAAATGGTCTTCGTCGATATCGATCCACTGCCCGCAGTCATCGACATGAAGGAAGCCCTCACGTCATCGACCCACATCTACGACGGTGCTGGCTCAAACGCCGTATTCGACTCTGCTGCGTTCGGCGGACAGCCCACTACTGGTGAGGCCTTCTTCGAAGGCTGCGAGGTCGTGGTGTCAACTGAAGCTCTCAACCAGCGAGTTGCTCCATGCCCGCTCGAACCACGTGCCGCTGCAGCAACATGGCACGAGGGTCGCCTCTATGAGTGGCTTTCGACTCAGCATGCGCAAGGTGCTATCGGGCCCATCGCCGGTGCAAACGGTATTGAGGCCTCTCAAGTCCGGGTCATCACCCCAGACGTTGGTGGCGGTTTTGGTGCAAAGATTGGTTGCTTCTCAGAAGAACTTCTACTCGGACTTCTCTCGAAAGAAAGCGGGCGGCCGATCAAGTTTGCCGAGACCCGCAGCGAGTCGATGATGAACCTCGGTCACGGCCGAGCACAGCATCAGGTGATCAAAGTTGGTGGATCGCGTGACGGCAAGATCACCCATTTCCAACTTGAAATGATTCAAGACTCAGGCGCATTCTGCGAAGTAGGAACCATCCTTGGTGCACTCTTCACCCGCCGCATGGCTGCTGGCGTGTACGCCTTCGACAACGTTGAGGCTCACTGCGCATCGGTTGTTACCAACACGACACCTGTTGTTGCATACCGCGGAGCAGGGCGACCTGAAGCCACCGCAGCAACCGAGCGAGCGATGGACCTCTTCGCCACTGAAATCGGAATGGACCCTGCAGAGGTTCGCCGCAAGAACCTCATCGCACCATTCAATGAGCCGCACACCACCGCAATCGGTGAGGCCTACGACGTGGGCGACTTCGTCGGCAGTCTCGACCGTGCCCTGGAGCACGCAGGTTACGAAGGCCTTCGGGCTGAGCAGGCGCAACGTCGTGCCGACGGTTCATCGAATCTACTTGGCATTGGTGTCTGCACCTATGTTGAGATCACCGGTGGTGCTGGCTCCCCCGAAGAGGACGCGAAGATCATCATCCACCCAGACGGCACCGGGACGATTTACACCGGCACCTCACCTCACGGCCAGGGGCACGACACCGCGTGGTCGATGATTGCAAGTGCCCAGACCGGCATAGACATCGACAAGTTCACTCTTGTCTGGGGCGACACCGATCTCACCCCTGTTGGTGGTGGAACCATGGGTTCACGATCATTGCAACAAGGTGGCCTCGCTGTCAACCAAGCGGCTGAAGGAATCGTCGGGCAAGGTCGTGAGATTGCCGCTCGCCTTCTTGAGGCCGATGCTGCCGACGTAATGCTCAACACTGAGACGGGCGAATTCCATGTCGCTGGCACGCCTGCTGTCACGAGCTCGTGGGCTGACATCGCGGCTTCGGCTGGCGAAGCGGGACTCATCGAGCAGACAACCTTCCAAGCGTTAGGCGCCACCTACCCATTTGGTGCGCACGTCGCCGTTGTCGAAGTTGATCGTGACACTGGCTTGGTGAAGCATCTTCGCCACATCGCCTGCGATGACGCCGGCACCATGGTGAACCCGATGTTGCTCGCTGGTCAGGTCCATGGTGGAGTTGCCCAGGGAACTGCTCAAGCGTTGTACGAAGAGGTTCGTTATGACTCAGACGGCAACCCGGTCACCTCTAACCTTGCTGACTACACGATGATCTCGGCTGACCTCATGCCAACGATTGAGCGCATCCCGATGGAGACCCCAACCTTCGTGAACCCGCTAGGCGCGAAAGGCATCGGCGAGTCGGGCACAATCGGCTCGACACCCGCAGTGCATTCAGCGGTGATCGATGCTCTGTCGCACCTCGGTGTGCGTCACATCGACATGCCGTGCACACCAGAAAAGGTGTGGCAAGCGATAAACGCTGCTTCCTAATCAGCATCACTTACATGC
>DLTS01000080.1:7528-15781 GCA_002501485.1 Acidimicrobiaceae bacterium UBA7830 | reverse complement strand
TATCTGGTGTTAACCAATGAGAGATTGATATTCGAACCAACCCGCTTTGAGAAAGCATTGAGACGCAAGAGGTACTCAATTCCGCTTAGAGTCCTCAATTTTGCTGCGATTTTTTCGCACGCTGGATATGACCGAGGTGGGAACCGTCTCAAGCAGCCGGCACAGCATTGGGAGTGCGAACTCTCTAACATCACGGCTATTGAGCGTGATGACGAAAAGCAAAAGAGCCTGAAGCTGCAACTTCCTCGGATTCGAGTGATGACGACCGGCTCTTTGTACCGTTTCGGTGTTCCCAGGAAACAGTTCGAGGGCGTTTTGCGAGAGCTTTCTCTCGCCGTTGGTGATTCACCACACGCTGGCTAAGCGACTTCTCTCGCGAAATCGCCCGAATGATCTGCGTCAAGTTCGTCACAAACTGAAGGTGCCGCTCCCCCAGACGTTGTGCGGTTCGTGGCCTCGTACGGAGCTGCCGACTCGGGCTTTGCTCTCGCTTTTCATCAAAATCAGGTAATGGAATTCGGTATCTGCGTCGCTTCAAGGCCTTCAGACATTGGTTATGTCCAACTTGCTGAGCAACTCGGCTATTCACATATGTGGGCCGCCGACAGTCAAATGATCTGGTCAGATGTGTATGCCTTCATGGCGCTCGCCGCAACGGCAACGACGACAATCAAGTTAGGTACCGGTGTTGCTGTTGCACCGACACGGCCCGCACCGGTCACTGCCGCCGCTCACGCAACGATCAACGAAATTGCGCCCGGGCGGGTGTTCTGCGGAATCGGTACCGGCAACACCGCGATGCGAATAATGGGCCACCCACCGATGCGAATCGCAGAATTCGATCGGTACCTCGGCGACCTCCGAAGCTTCCTCGACGGCGAAGAAGTTGACTTCGAATTTCGTGGCCGCATCGCACCAACTCGCCATCTCATGCCCGACCGCGGCTTCGTGCGCTTTGAGCCGCGAATTCCGATGTGGGTGTCGGCCTTCGGTCCGAAAGCGATGCGACTCGCAGCTCTTCACGGCGATGGACTCGTAACTTCAGTCCCACCGCAACCGGCCGCTGTTCAATATGCTCGCCAGCGTCTTGAGCAGGCTGCAGATGAGGTTGGCCGACATATCGATCGCAATTCGTTCCCAATTACGACGCTGACCACAGCACTAGTTCTCGAAGAAGGTGAGTCACTTGACAGTGAGCGTGTCCGTCGCCAGACCGGGGCGTTTGCGATTGCGAGCCTTCATTACTCGTACGAACAGGTGCAACAATTTGGTCGACGGCCGCCCGAGTATCTGTCAGACATTTGGGGTGACTACGTCGCTGAACTCGAAAACACACCGCCAGAGCGTCGCCATCTTCGCACACACCTAGGCCACAACTGCTGGGTCGTTCCCGAAGAGGAAAGGTTTGTGACCCCCGAGCTCATTGAGCGAACCTGTCTTGTTGGCACCGCCTCCGAACTTCAGAACAAGGTCGACGAACTCGAAGGTGCTGGCCTTGACCAGATCATTCTTCTCCCTCCGCTCGACGAAAAAGAGTCGGTCATCACCGCCGTTGCTCAGGCCCTCCTCAGTTCGTAGAGGTATCGCCGTTGGCGCAACGTAGCATCTTTGCGTGCTCGTTCGACGCTGGTTTTTTTTGATGGCAGGGCTTGCGTTTTTCGGGTTCAGTCTCGGGCTTGTTGTGCGCGCCGATCTAGGGCTTGCACCGTGGGATGTCTTTCATCAAGGCGTGTCGAACCAGGTTGGATGGTCGCTTGGCACGGTCATTGTTGCGACAAGCTTCGTGGTCGTAATGCTGTGGATTCCAATTCGCGAACGACCTGGTGTTGGCACACTTGCCAATGCGGTTCTCGTCGGCATCTGGGTTGATGTCTCCCTTTGGGTATTGCCTGAAGTCTTGTCGTCGCTGGTGGTTCGAACTGTCGTGCTCGTAGTCGGCATCGTGGTGAATGGTGTCGCAACCGGCCTTTACATCGGCGCTCGATTTGGGTCGGGTCCGCGCGATGGATTGATGACAGGTCTCGCAGCACGTGGCTACTCGGTCCGGGTTGTTCGAACGATCATTGAAGCGATCGTGCTCATCAGCGGCTTTGCGCTCGGTGGCTCAGTCGGTCTTGGCACCGTATTGTTTGCGGTCGCTATCGGGCCGATTGCCCATCAAGCAATCCCGTTCTTCACAAAGTTCACCTCACCAACGCCGAAGCAAACAGTCACGCCGTCATCTACGTAAATACCTCGGCGAGATATCAGCAACTTCTCTACCGAACAGGTAGCCGGTCGATGAGGTTGTTGCGTTGATGCGGGGAAGTTCTGCAACTAACCAGAGCTGGTCATCGTGGTCTAGCAGTAGTTCAGTCCACCACTACAACGTCGTCACGCGGTCGCCGTTCCGGCCGGCAGCAACTCGATGTGACTTGGGCCAAGACCACAGCAGCCACCAATTGCGATGAATCCAAGATCTCGCCACCGCTGGGCGAATTCAGCGAAGACAGAAGGCGCCATTACATCGTTGAAGTTCCAATTTGGCATCTCAAAGTGACCGCTATCGGGGTACACCGCCATCGGTCCGCTCCAGTGGGTACGAATTTCGGCAAGAGCAGGCTCGATGAGGTCGGCGCGCGAATGCATGATGCCCACCGCTTCGACTCGGTCATCGATGAGATTCAGGATCTCGGAAATTGAGCGCTCTGCGTGCTTGTCGTACAGAATTGGTCCGCCGTGGGGGCCTTCGCGAACACTGAGTCCGAACCACACCGGAAGCCCAGTCGCGCAGGCGGTGTTTGCAACAATCTCAGCGCGCGCCGGGTTGAACATCATCTCAAGGAAGATCATGTCAACGCCCGCTGCGAGCAGAGCCGAGGCATGTTGCTCACAATCCTCTTCGAACCCCGGAGGAACATCGCCGAGAGTTGGGTCGACCATGTCAGTTCCTGCCATGTGCGGAATCATGTGAGACATCGACCCGGCGACAGCGGAAGTCTCTTCTCGACCACATTCAACGGCTGCTTCACGAGCGATCGCAACTGCTCGCTCGATTAGAAACGAGTGATTTTGCTCTTGACCCGCAGCCCTCAACATGCCTGGCACACTTGCATAAGTATTGGCCGTAATGACGTCACATCCGAGGTTGAGATATTCCTTGTGAATGTCACGCAGTACATCGCCGTGCTCGGCGACCGATGGCCCACACCAGGCATCGGCGTCCATTGGAACACCGCGCCGTTCCAACTCGGTGCCTATTGCACCGTCGAGCCGCACAAACTCACCGTCATGCAACTTCTTGGCGATGTATCGATGACTCACCCGCCCGACGTTAGTGAGGGCGGAAGCACACATGCGCGCATTGTCATGCACAAGGTCCGCGCCACCTCTAAGTTCTGCTTCGTGCAAAAGAACCCACCTGCCGTGCTCACCGGGCTTCACCTCATTGCGACGTGGTTCATGATTGGGTTGATCTGGACAGTCCATACCGTGCACTACCCACTCTTCGCCATGGTGGGTGACGAGACCTACGTCGAATTTCAAGCCGCTCATGTCGACCGAATCGGCAAACTGCTTCTCGTCCCGTGGGCAGCAGAAGGAGCGACCGCTCTCCTTCTTCTCATTTGGGCGTGGCGTCAACGTGATCAAGCTCTCTTATCGCCACTAGTCATCGGCGGCATCGCAATGGGTGTGGTATTGATTGTCAGCGGATTCTTCTCTGCACCTGCTCATGCCGATCTCGCAAGTGGATTTGTTCCGGAGGTTCACGATCGACTGATGACCGCAGATCTTGTTCGAACGCTGGCATGGACGCTGCGAGGAGTGACTGCGAGTTGGGTTTCCGTTGTGATCTGGAAACGCAGAACATCATGATCTTCGAACACTGGGGGTCAACGGATGAAGAGGCCAAAGAGGCTCTGCCAGGCGACGGCCTCGTTGGTGATCCTGCGTTCAGCGCTACGCGATCGATCACCATCTCCGCACCACCCGACGAGGTGTTTCGGTGGGTTGCGCAGCTCGGTTTCGGAAGGGCTGGCTGGTATAGCTATGACCTCATCGACAACTTTGGACGCAAAAGCGCGACCATGCTTCATCCCGAATGGGCGGTGCACTCGGTAGGCGATGTGGTTCCCGGTGGCCCGATCAACTTTTCTGTGAGGGAGATCGATGCGCCCAACCACCTTGTTCTCGAACTCTCAAGCGCTCGCCACTCGCCTCGGCTTACATTCACGATGACTTATGTTCTGCGCCCGATTGGTGATTCAACTCGGCTTATCTCTCGAGTCCGCAGTGGATTACGCGCCCCTTTTGGCACCATTCTTCTTCGCTCGACCCTCGGGCCAGGTGACGGTGTAATGCTCCGACGCCAACTACTTGGCATCAAAGAGCGAGCCGAACATCACAGCCAATAGTTCGCCGAATTGTGGCCCCACATAAAGTGACGAATATGGAAATTGCTGGATCGACCTCATTCATCACCGGCGGTGCCTCTGGGCTTGGGGCGGCTACCGCACGGCACCTTGCATCACTCGGAGCCCGGGTGGGTGTGCTCGATCGAGATGTTGAACGTGGCTCGGCAATTGCGTCTGAAATCGGCGGTGTTTTCGCAGAGTGTGATGTGTCTTCTGCCGAGTCGCTAGAAGCCGCATTTGCTCATCTCGTTGAACAACTCGGAGCGCCTCGCATCACTGTTGCGTGTGCTGGCGTCGGCGCCGGCAAGAAAGTCATCGGACGTAACGGCCCGCACCCGCTCGACGAGTTCGAGCGCATTGTGAACATCAACCTCATCGGCGTCTTCAACATCGTTCGACTTGCCGCCTGGGCAATGCACGATCTCGATCCGGTTGGCCCCGACGGCGAACGGGGTGTCATCGTGACAACGGCTTCAATTGCCGCAACCGATGGCGTTGACGGCGGGGTGTCGTACTCAGCATCAAAAGGCGGCGTGCTCGGCATGACTCTTCCGCTTGCGCGTGACCTCGCACCTTGGGGAATTCGCGCAGTATCAATCTCGCCGGGGTCATTCGACACGCCTCTTGTTGAGGGGATGCCCGACGAGTACGCCGAGCAGATGGCGGCAACAACTCCGTTCCCGCCACGATTTGGTCAAGGGCCCGAGTACGCCCAACTGTGTGCTCACATCATCTCGAACACCATGCTGAATGGCTCTGATATGCGAATCGATGGCGGCATGCGTATGGCTCCATCACGCTTGAGGTGAACGTCATGGGTGAAATCAACCTGCTTGATCCCCGTGCGATCGATGACCCTCACGACTATTTTCGTCAGTTCCGTGACGGTGGACCGATTCAGTGGAGCGATCGCCACCGTGCGTGGATCGTGATGGGGCACCCTGAACTCAAAGCAGTGTTCCGTAATCCTCGTCTCTCGACTGAGCGCATGTCTGGTTTCAGGGAACGCCTCAGCGGGTCTCGGGCTGAGGCGTTGTCGATGGCGATCGATCTTCTCGATGGCTGGATGCTTTTTCACGAGCCACCCGAGCACACTCGACTTCGTGGACCTCTCGCTCGATCATTCACCCCACGTTCAGTGAATGCGTTAGAAGTTCGAGTGCAGCAGATCGTTGATGACCTTCTCGACAAGATGGCGGCCACCTCTGGTGGTGATCTTGTCGAGTTGCTCACTCATCCTCTTCCAGCTGCAGTTATCGCCGAACTTTTCGGAGTTCCGCTCGACGAACGTGACTGGCTTGCCAACTGGTCAGAAAAGTTTGGTGTTGTTGTCTTTGGTGCTGTTGGGCGTGACGATTATGACGAGGTTGCACGTGAAGCAGGAGCTGAACTCGAAGGTCGCCTGCAACCGCTTTTCGATCGTTACCGTTCGGAGCCCGAAGACAACCTGCTTTCACTCCTTCTCGCTGAGGAAAACGAACTGGACGGACTCACACAGATTGAACTCCTCGGCGCATGTTCTCTGTTGCTATTCGCAGGACACGACACGACGGCATCACTTCTAGGTTCGGCCTCCGTCGCTTTGTGTAGAAACCCTGATGTTCGAAGCGTATTCATCACTCTTGAAGGCGAAGAACTTGATACCGCTACCGAGGAACTTCTTCGCTTCGAGGCGCCAGCCAAAGCAATGATGCGAACCGTCGTCGAAGATCACCAAGATTCTGGTGTTGAGATGCGTGCTGGACAGTCTGTGTTTCTCAATATTCTGGCCGCAAACCGCGATGGCCGTGTCTTCGACCTACCCGACGAGATTGTTCTCGATCGTGATCCAAACCCGCATCTTACATTTGGGTTTGGCCACCACTTTTGTCTTGGTGCAGCTCTTGCGCGACTTGAAGCAAAAGCAACGTTGTCATCGCTGTTCCAGCGATTTCCTAGTCTCCAGCTCGATGGAAATCCGAAGTGGCGTCCAACGATTAGCGACAGGTCACCAAAGTCAATTCCCATGAAATGGTGACATGATTGACCGCCGCCGGGTAGACGGCGCTCGCACGGTTTTGCATTTTGGCTGTTACCGTCCACCTTGCTGATCGGGACTTCCGGTCAGTGGGTTCGCAGAACGGGATGTAGTTCCTCCGATCATCGTGAGCCATCCCCCCAACATGAACTCATCAGCCTTGAGCTGTGCTCGCACCATTGCGCCCACCTTTTCTGGAGTTTTCCCATGTCGATAACCGAATCCGAACCACGCGTGCTGACATTTGAAGAACTTGGTGTCCCGGATGCCGTTTGCCGCTCGCTTCAACACCGCGGCATCAAAGAGCCATTTGCCATTCAACGCGTCGCCATCGCAGACATCATGCAAGGAAATGATGTCTGCGGTGCTGCTCCGACCGGGTCGGGCAAGACGCTCGCATTTGGAATTCCTCTCGTTGCGATGACCTCGAAGGGGAGTCCTCGTCGGCCAACATCACTGGTGTTGTCTCCGACGCGTGAGCTGGCCGATCAAATTGCATCTGAGATCAAATCCTTGACGCAAAGCACATCAATCACCACGGTGTACGGCGGCGTTGCGTACGGAAAGCAAGTCAATGCCCTCAAATACGGCACCGACATACTCGTGGCATGCCCTGGGCGTCTCGAAGACCTTATGGAGTCGGGCACCGTCGTGCTCGATCACATCGAGCGTGTCGTCATTGACGAAGCCGACCGTATGGCCGACATGGGATTTTTGCCCGCCGTACGTCGCATTCTCGATGCCACCACATCCCGCACTCAAACGATCCTGTTCTCGGCCACCCTCGACGGTGATGTCGCTCATCTCGTAAAGCATTACCAGAATGATCCTGTGCGGCATGAGGTGGTGCCTGAGCACAACAGCATCTCCCTAGCCGACCACCGATTCTGGACGGTTGCTCGCGACGCGCGGGTCAGCCTGCTCGCTGAAACGGTTGCTGCGGCATGGCCAACAATCGTGTTTTGCCGCACCCGACATGGCGCTGATCGCCTGACGAAACAACTCGCACGAGGTGGCATCACCGCGGTCTCCATTCATGGCGGAAAGAGCCAACCTCAACGCACTCGAGCTCTCGCAGACTTCACCGAGCACCGAGCACACGCACTCATCGCCACCGATGTTGCTGCTCGCGGCATACATGTTGATGATGTGACATCTGTGGTGCACTTCGACCCGCCGGAAGATCACAAGGCCTACATTCACCGTTCGGGACGCACCGCCCGTGCCGGGCAAGGCGGCGTGGTCGTCTCTCTCATCGAGCCAAACGGCCGTCGAGCCGCACGTCGCATGCAGCGCGAAGTCGGTATCGAAGTTGAAATTGTCGATCCTGACGTCACATCGCTCACCCCATTTGGCGACCCCACGGCAACACTCGCACCAGCACTCAAAGTACACGAGCGTCCGCGTTCATCGTCGAAAAATCGTCGGTCGAAGAATCGTCAAGGGTCGCAATCCAAGAACACTGGTGTTAAATCCAGTAGAAGCCGACATGATGCCTCCAAACGCAACGACATGTCGTCAACTCGGGGTGATCAACAACCGCATCGTGGCCAAGGGTCTCGCCAAGACGACCAGCGCTCAGAGGCACGACGTAGCAACTCGAATGACAGGCCTCGGCGAACTACCGAGGCTCAACAAGATCGGCAGCGCCGGGCAGAGGCCGACGGCTCCTCTCAGAACAATCGCGGTGAGGGTCGCCAAAGTAAGCCTGGCTCGCATCGCAAAGGAGCGAAGGCTGGTCAGCGTCGTGCGTCCTCTGGCGGTCACCGCAAAGGTCAGGCCCCTCGAGCTCGCACCTCAAGTCGTCGCGGGTAGGTCGGGCATTCACTTCACTTCACTTCA
>DLTS01000080.1:0-7159 GCA_002501485.1 Acidimicrobiaceae bacterium UBA7830 | reverse complement strand
TGCTCTTCGGTAAGGTCATCTCGTTGGTCGTCACGCTCAGATCAAGGAGATGCAGTGAATCCCGTTGACATTCCCGACGTTCTCACTGAGGACTTGCGCAACAAACTCTCGTTCCTTGGAGTTGCAACAATTACTCATCAACTGCAGAGTCGCAATATTCAGCACGCCTTCATGAGCGGCCTACGACCGCTCCTCCCACATCAACGGCTTGTTGGAAGAGCCCGCACACTTCGCTACGTGGCATTGCGTGAGGATCGAGTGACTGAGTTCTCTTCGGGACAGAATGCCCAGCGCCGAATTGTTGAGGCGGTTACCAATGGTGATGTCATAGTGATCGAGGCTCGAGATGTTCCTGATGCCGGCACCGTGGGAGACATTTACGCTTTGCGAGCGTTTCATCTTGGTGCAGTGGGAATCATCACCGATGGTGCGCTTCGTGACACCGAGGCGATCGCCGAACTCGGCAAGCCTGTTTATCACCGGGCATCTCATGGCTCGACGTGGGGACGGCGACATATGCCGTTCAGCCATGATGAACCCGTCACCTGTGCCGGAGTGTTTGTTGAACCGGGTGACATCATCGTTGGTGATACCGATGGTGCAGTAGTAATTCCACATGCCATCGCCGCCGAGGTTGCTGCGGACGCTCAGGCGCAGGAGCATCGGGAGGCATTTGCGATTGAGCGGGTGCAGGCAGGGGAGTCACCTCAAGGGATCTTCCCTCTGTCGGAGGAGCGTCGACCCGACTACGAAGCATGGCGCGACCAGTAAAAAGACATCGCGAGAGTGTGAGAGTGTTAGCCGCCTGCCGGCTTACTCGCCACAGGTAGTACGCGACAGCAAAGTGGTGTCAGCGCCCCCGGCAGGACTCGAACCTGCGACCTGCGGTTTAGGAAACCGTTGCTCTATCCGCTGAGCTACGGGGGCGGGGATGGCCCGAAACGTGGTCCGAAATTCGTTTGGAGTGGTTTGGGCTATCGGGGGTTGAGGTTAGCGGGGAAAGTTACGGGCCTGAAGAGCGACTGGCCGCTCAAATTCAGTGAGTCGGTGTTCGGTGACGCAACAGGGAATGGAGCGCCGATCTTGCGGGCCCTTCTCGATCTTCATCTCGGCACTTTAGAGAGGCCTCCTGCCCAATCGAGATTCAGTCGTCAAACTTTGTCGATTACGTCACAGCGAATTATTTGGCCCGCGAGGAGCGCCCCGACCCCGAGACAGACCTAGAGAAGGGACGATTTAATACGGTCCGTTTTTGCGTTCGCACATTCCAAAGCAGGATCGACGATGTCGGCCGTGGATCGACCGAAATGTGTTCAAAATTCGGCGGCAACTTTATGGCTCATACGGAAATTTGAGAGTGCGAAGGGCGGCTTCTAGCACTGGTCGCCACCCTCGCCAAACGAAACGCCTTCGAGGAGGTCAGCGAATAGACATCTGTTGCACTTTCAGAAAAAGGGCTAACAAAAACACCCGGTACAGCGATTACCGAGGTATGACACACATTGCGACCCGCTCTTCCGAAAGGTGCCAGTCCAGCAAAAAAGCGCCAACAAATCCTCCGTCTGGACAATCTGTGACGACGGGACACGCCGTTCCCCCAGCAAACATGGGTGGCTACAAAGTCGCTTGTAGATCTCTCGTACAACGATTAAGAACTTCTATAAGTAGCAAGGACACACCAAAAACTTTTGTCGCTTCGGCAACGCTTATAACAACATCCATCTTTTCAGCGGGCACAGTCAATTCCGCTCCCAATGTGGACCTCGCCCCAGTCATCGACCATGCCGAAGCCGTGCTCGTCACTACGAACGCCCTAAATCACCCAATTCGAATGCACGATGACCGCAGCCGCAGCCATAGCTATAGCCGTAACAACAAGTCGAATGGCCGTGAAGTAGAACAATCAGAAATCGTTCGCATCGTTCGTGAAGTACTCGCGCGAGCCAACAACACCGTGCACGAAGCCGTTACCCCTCAGACACCATCAACTCGGGCGACTGTCACCGCTCAAGTTGCGCAGTCGACTTGCTTAGAGCAAGCAACCCAATACGTGAACCAACTCACCGACTCTGTTGGTGCCAGCCGCATCCAAGTCGTCGGAGATCCGACGATGGCGCCCCATGGTGTTTTTGCATGGAACTCCATCAAAATTCGTGGATGTGTCTCTAAATCCGTCCTTGCGCACGAAGTCGGTCACTACATTCACGCCCTTTCTTCTGGCTGGTCATGGGGTGCGATGTCGGCTGATTCCATGGCTTTTTGTGTCGGATTCGACTCGGTAACAGGCCGCTGTGAAGGAGGATGGCTGTCCGATGGCGGGAAAGCCTCCGAAGCACGTGTGGCCCCGGGGGTTGAACACGCCGCACACTGCATCGGATATGTCCTGTCAGGCATCTACGGCACATACACCAAATGCCCACACGATCATCTCATTACGGAGGCTCTCAACCGGATCGCGACGGCCTAACACGTTTCTCTAATTTTCACTTGAGCGCAGCCCAAATTTCGGAGTAGGCGGCTCCGAGTGCCCGCTATCCAAGTTGGCGGCCGAATCGAGGGCCCCTACAGCCAGAAAGCACCTGGCGATATCTTGACGGCCCAGTTTATTTTACAAATGTTGCATGGTCTCTGCTTTCGCTTCAAAATGGAAGCCAGGAGATGCATTAACGTTTCCACATGGACTTGCTCAGCGATCCTGACCTGCATTGGAGCCACTTCACAGGCACGCCACGGTTTGGCTACCCGATCGATTACTGGGGCGCAATCTTGCATGTGGGCGACGACGGTCACCTCGACTTTGCTTACCGTTGGGCGCCCAACAGTTACTGCCACTTCCATCGTCATCTTTGCGCCACCACGTCAACGGTAATCGCCGGTCAACTTCACGTCACCGACTTTGACGATGACGGCAACAAAACTGGTGTTCGCATTCGGGCAGCTGGCGACTACAGCCACACCGTAGAACCCGATGTTCACATGGAACAAGGCGGCCCCGACGGCGCCATTGCGGTGTTCAACCTGTTCGCACCCGACGGCTTACTCACCGACGTACTCGCCGACGACCACTCAGTCATCCGCACCAACACTGTTGAACAGGTCATTGAGGCGTGGCGCCGACCCGTTGCCCACTAACAAACTCGCACAGCTGGACTCAAAGTTCTAGCCGTTGCCAATCGGCCCACCACATCGTCGACTAAGACTGATGTGACATTATTGCGACATCAATGTAGTTATCACCGGAGGATCCTCAGGAATTGGCCTAGCGTTTGCGCGCCACTATTCCGAGCTTGGCCACAAGGTCACCTTGGTCGGTCGCAATGTTCGCGCGCTAGAGGCGGCCTGCACATCGTTGCATGACACCCCCGGTGAGAGCAGTTTCATCTCGGCAGATCTCTCAGAAGCCGAAGGTGTAGAACAACTCATTGCGAAGTGCACCGACGTCAACGTCCTCATTGCAAATGCGGGGGTTACATCCGCAGCCGAAACCGGATCACTGCCACGCTCAGAGATCGACAGGCTCACCTATCTCATGGGCGCGGGCGTTGTTCGACTCTGCGAAGGCGTGGTCCCAGGCATGGTCACCAGCGGAGGCGGAACGGTCATCATTATCTCCAGCATTGCCGCCTTCACACCCATGCGGAAGTCCGGTCCGTACGCCGCCTCGAAAGCGTTTTCGACCTCTTACGCGAAAAGCCTCTCTCTCGAGGTTGCCGTACACGGAGTCAATGTGGTCGCAGTGTGCCCGGGTTATGTACACACCAACCTTCACGCTCGCGCCGGGCTTCACCACCTCGAACAGAAAGTACCCCGATTCTTATGGTGCAGTCCTGAAGACGTCGTCGAAGAAACCAAGCGTGCCCTGCGCCGCAACCGCGTCGTATGCGTGCCAGGGAGGGCCTACCGTCTGACTCGACCATTCCTCTCATCTCGCCCCGCTCAATATGTATGGGGTCGGCTCACGGCGCGAAAAACATCACAAACAAAGTCGCCTTAAGGAGCCACTCGTTCCTTCCCACACGACAAGAAAGAGTCATGTTCACTCGGGTTGGAGTGGCAGGAGAATGCTATCTCTCAGCCATAGCGGCAACGACACCTGATGGCACCGTCATGTAAACAAAGTGCTCAGTTCTACCTTCCGCACAGGCCCAGCAGCCGATCAAGCGATGAGGCATCGTCGGCAACCTCAACCGCAGCCGCAAACGAGCCACCTTCACGCGATGCATCGGTGATGAAGCCCTCGAAAAACGCGTGCGTCGACGCGACGAGATCTTCTGGTGGCACAAATTGTTGGCCGGTTGCGGTGGCAAGATCCCAGCAATGGATGAAATTGTCTGCGGACAACATCTGGAGCGCGTAGCTACCGGGCATTTCGCCGAACACTAACGACACGGGTTGATCAAGATCAGGGAAACCCTCGAGAGCGTTTTCAAGCCGTTCCGATGCGTCTCGGTAGGTCTCCTTATGTCCATCTGCAACAACGTCACCCATGCGAGCCGGCATTCCCGCGAGCAGTTCGTCGCCTCGCTCTTTATCTGCTGCAAAACCAGCAGCAAATAAAAACCGGCCAAGCGTAAAGTGGCCGATCAGGTCTCGGACCGCAAAGTCGCTGCACGGTGTCGAATCATCGAGCTGCGAAGCATCGGTGCCTTCAATGAGCGCCGACAACATTTCCGTGATGCGATTAAAATCTTGCTTTGCGTTCATGCCCTAGTGTTGCAATTCGACGCTCAGCGGTCAATAACCATCTCGCAACAATCGCTAACTCACAACTCACATCTGTCTCTCGCCAAACAAGTCCGAAACAGGTGAACGGCTCGAAACAAACGTTTGTCGCACCGAGAGCTCGATACGCCAAGAAGGTCACCGCCTCACTTCGCAGGTCGCCTGCAAGATACTGTGAATGAGCACAGGCACCTAAAGGAGGAACACATGCTTGTCACAGCGATTACCACATGGGAAGGCACACCGGCAGCTCTTGGAGGAGTTATTGCGGGTTCAAAAGCTGCCGCACCAATTCATGAAAGCCTTGGAGCTAAAAATCCGCGTCTTATGCGTTCGTTCGCCGGAGGCAATGTCGACAGAGTTGAGTACATGATTGATTTCGATTCATTTGAGGCATGCGGAGCATTTACCGATGCGATGATGAGTAGCGAATGGTTCGAAACCATGATGAAAGAGGTCGCTGCTGCGTACCCAGCTATCAAAAATTGCGGCACGCGCTTCGTCTACAACGAAATCTAGACCTCTGCCTCCCTTGAGGTGCTGAGCGGCAGGTCGGACCTGAGCAATTCGGCCATCTCATCTGGCCTGGCTGGTGCCAACACCGGTTTTTATGGATGTCACGAATTTCCTTCAGCCTGAAGTTGTCGAAGTCAATCGTCTTCCTGCGCGGCAGCCGCTAGAGAGCTTCGCGAATGTTGAACAGGTACGACTAGGTACCTCGCGCTTCCGTCGAACCTTAGACGGAACATGGCGCTTTAAATTGGTCGACTCACCCTTAACTGCTCCGCGCCGCTGGCAGCATCCGGCCACGAATGACAGCCGATGGACGACGATCACCGTACCGGGTGCGTGGACACGCCAAGGCTTCGGTGACCTCCCCCACTACACCAACGTCGTGATGCCCTGGAAGGGCAAGGAACCGCCCTATGTTCCTGACCGCAACCCGACAGGCCTCTACCGAACAAACTTCAGCGTTCCGCCGAACTGGCGATCTCGCGATGTCATCGTGCACCTCGGCGGGGCAGAGAGCCTCGCTGTTGTGTGGTGCAACGGTGAATTCGTCGGAATGGGGAAAGATTCTCGACTTCCCTCCGAGTTCGACCTCTCACCGTTCGTCACAGATGGTGACAACCTCCTCGCAGTAATGGTGATCAGATGGAGTGACGCCACTTGGATCGAAGATCAAGACCACTGGTGGCATGCGGGCCTGCACCGATCGGTCTACCTCGAAGCGCGCCCAAGGGTGCGGCTCGACGAGCTACTCGTTGATGCTGATTATGACCCTGAAACTCAACTCGGTACCTGTGAAATTTCGATTGGGCTCAACGTTCGACAGCGATCATTCACTGCGAACCTATGGGTCGAAACTGAGGAGGGAAAGCGGGTCTCCCGAGTTTGCAACTCGACGCTCACCTTCACGAGCGCTGGCAACCGCGCAAGGTCTCGCTGCGAGATCTCGGCGCTGGAGCGTATTGAAATCTCCTCCGTGAGACCGTGGTCTTCGGAAACACCGACCCGTTACCGTGTCGTCGCCGAACTCGTTGACCCCAAGGGGGAAACAGTCGAAGTTGTCACTGCGCTCACCGGCTTTCGCCGCGTCGTTGTATCTGACCGTCGCATCAACGTCAACGGAACTGCGATCAAAATCTTCGGAGTCAACCGCCATGACCACCATCCAGTTACTGGAAAAACGGTGACCGAAGATGAGATGCGCGAAGAACTTGTGCTGATGAAACAACACAACATCAATGCGATTCGAACCGCTCACTATCCAAATGACCATCGTCTACTTGATCTTTGCGATGAACTCGGTCTCTACGTCGTTGACGAGGCAAACGTCGAATGTCACGCTAGTGAAACAACGCTTGCGCACAACTCTCGTTATACCGCAGCACTCATGAGCCGAGTCACGCGCATGGTGACCCGAGACCGAAATCACCCCTGCATCATCGGCTGGTCACTCGGCAACGAATCGGGTCACGCTCCCGTCCACTCTGCAGCAGCTGCGTGGATCTCTCACACCGACCCCACCCGATTCATCCATCACGAGGGAGCAGAGCGCTGGCGAACAACCGCCACTACCGACGAGTGGAAACGACCTCCCTCGCCGTCGGTGCAACGCTGCCAGCATGTCGTCTCCGCGATGTATCCCCCTGTGTCGACCCTGATCGAATGGGCGGAATGGGCCGAAACCACCGCACTCGATGACCGGCCACTTCTGATCTGCGAATACTCCCACGCCATGGGAAACTCAAACGGCTCTCTCGATCGTTACCTCGAAGCCTTCTGGCAATATGACGCAATCGCCGGCGGGTTCGTCTGGGATTGGCGCGACCAGGGCCTGCTCGAACACGACGAGAATGGGCGCCCTTTTTGGGCCTACGGGGGTCACTTCGCCGACACACCAAACGACGCAAATTTCTGCATCAACGGCCTC
>DLTS01000019.1 GCA_002501485.1 Acidimicrobiaceae bacterium UBA7830 | reverse complement strand
CATCTCCAGCAGCCCACACTCCGGCAGCATCACGCCCAAGAACACCCGAAAGACCCTTACCTGAGTAGACCCGATCGAGCACCCACCCACCACGTCGAGCAGCCCACCGAATAGCATCGTCGGCAGCAGGTGTTGGAACTGCATAGTCATCACCTAGCCAGTCGCCGTCGACAACAACGTCTGACCCCTCAACCTCTGCCCCGGGGGGACAATTCGGAAGGAGTGACAAGGCCTCATTTGCCAATGTGGTCACGTCTGGCGATCCAATCACCACACCTTTGGCCACCCCAATTGCGATAACCGACGGCGCCGGCATGCCGACCTCCCTACACACTGCCTGCCCTGCAAGCAGCCCTGCGTGGGTGCCACCGCTCGACGAGGTATGCACCACGGCAGAAACGTCAATCCCCTCGGCCAAGAGTTGTTGGGACAGCTCCATATATCCAGCGATGTAGCCAAGAGCACCGACAGCGGTCGATCCGCCGATCGGAATTGAATACGGCCGCATCCCATCAGCGACGAGAGCATCGGTGACCGACTCTCGAACGATCTCCAATGCTCCCCAGTGATGGTCAGGCTCACCCGTGAAATGCAGTTGCGCTCCGAACAACGCGTCGAGCAACTGATTTCCTTCCAAACGTTCAGGTCGCTCACCCGACAGCACGAGGTGAACATCGAGTCCTAGCAACGCCCCAGCGGCGGCCGCCATACGGCAGTGATTCGATTGCCCAGCACCAACAGTGACGAGAGAGAGTGCGTTCTCCACTCGGGCGGCGCCACACAGAAACTCGAGTTTCCGAACTTTGTTACCTCCCACTCCCAGACCCGTGAGGTCGTCACGCTTGACCCACAGCTGGGCGCCAGAGCCAAGAACGGGCCCACGTTCTAAAGGAGTGACTCCTGAAACAAGCGAAGCACGGGCAACGCCTTGAAAGAGATCGCCTGCGTCTCCGATTTCACCCATTCCCGCATGCTACGACGTCGCCGTACGATGTACCTCAGACATGACAACCGACTGGAATCCGTTGCTCCGAAACCAATTCGATGAGCCCTATTGGTCAGACCTGATGACGTTCGTCCAACATGAGCGTTCACAGCATGAGGTCTATCCTCCGCAACCTGAGGTGTTTGCCGCTCTGCATCTCACCTCGTTCGCCGGTACCCGGGTCGTCATTCTCGGTCAAGACCCTTACCACGGGCCACGACAAGCCCATGGTCTGTGTTTCTCTGTACGACACGGTGTGCCGAAACCTCCCTCGCTTCGAAACATTCACCAAGAACTCTCCGATGATGTCGACGTGTACATTCCCCGTCACGGCTCGCTCGAGCGATGGGCATCGAACGGCGTCTTGCTGCTGAACACCACCTTGACCGTTCGAGCGGGTCAAGCCGCGTCGCATCAGGGAAAAGGCTGGGAACGATTCACCGACCGTGTCATTGAAGTCGTTGCAAACAAACCGTCTCCCGTGGTGTTCATACTCTGGGGGGCATCGGCTCGAAAGAAGCGCAACATGATCGACACCGATAGGCACATCGTGATTGAGTCAGCACACCCTTCACCCCTTTCTGCGCACAACGGATTTTTCGGTTCTCGACCATTTTCTCGATCGAACGAGGCTCTCAGCCAAGCAGGTCTCCAACCGATCGATTGGACACTGTGATGCTGGGGCTTCCACATTGGACCGAACTACGCGCGATTCGCCGTCTCCGTCAACATCCGCTCGGTGACCTTTTTGTCAGCAGCGCCCACGGCTACCAGCAACATCGATCAGCAAACGCAGCAGCCCTCATCGCCTACTACGGGTTCCTCACCTTGTTTCCTGCGCTTCTCCTCGCAACGACAGTGCTCGGCTTCGTGCTCGACAACAGTCCGTCGCTTCGAGAAGACATTGTTGATACCGCGGTCGCTCAAATTCCCGTGATTGGTAGCGATGTTCTTGTAGAAACTGGCGGACTTACCGGCAGTTCAATCGCAATCGCCATCGGCGTCGTCGGTGCTCTTTGGGGCTCAACGCGAGCATTCGTTGCGCTACAGAACGCCCTCGACGACATATGGGAAGTTCCCCTCGATGAGCGACACAACCTCTTTATTCGGCGAGTCCACGGACTCGTCGGGCTTCTCGTCATCGCAGCTGGGCAAGTTGGAACTGTTGTTCTCACGAGCATCGCTGCTTACGCCGAAATCAGCTTCATCAGCCAATCGCTTATCGCCCTCGGCACCGTTGCGGTGAACACTGCAATCATCGGCACGATGTTCCGGTATCTCACCGCTGCCTCCGCAACATGGAAAATGGTTCGTGCGGGCGCCACCCTGGCAGGATTTGGTTTCACACTCTTGCAATTTGCGGGCACTTCGATCGTCGCCCGGTTGCTCTCGGGAGCGCAGGGCGTCTATGGAACATTTGCGTCTGTTCTTGCACTTACCGCGTGGATTTCATTTCATGCTGCGATCACCTTGTTCGCAGCCGAGGTCAATGCAGTTCGTGTTCGAATACAAGCATCATCAAATGGTGAAACGCCCGATCTCAACAATGTCACCAGCTAAGCGCCCAAGTTCGATGACGCGCCTTTGACCCCAGCAGGGCCGCCGCTCATTCGAATTTCCGGGATGCCAGCGGCCGCAGGTGTATGCCAGGAGTCGCGTCCCGGTAGCACTGATATCGACTCGCTCAGTGATGTCATTGTGTCGGTGGTGTGATCGTCTCAGTGATAATGGTCGCCGATCCTTCCATCACCTTGTGGACTGGGCAGCGGTGAGAAACATCGATGAGCCGCTCACGTTCCTCTTCCGTGTGAGCACCGTTGAACGAAATCGTTCGAATAAAGGTCTCGTGACCGCGCTCTCGTGAATGATCCACAGTGACCTCGAGGTTCTGTACATCCCAGCCTTTGCGCTCGGCGTACATTCGAATCGTCATCGAGGTGCACGCTGCGAGAGCGGCGCCGAGCAAGTCGAACGGATTGGGTCCGAGATTTTCTCCGCCGAGACGCTCTGGTTCGTCACTAATCAACGAATGGGAACCCATCGTGACGTGATTTGCATAGCGGCTCCCGTCGGTCTCAATAGCCTGCACATGTAGAGATGAAGTCACAAGAAACGACGGTACCAGTCGGAGGTTTCACCTGCCGATACTGCAATACTTCGCCGTGATGGCTTTAATGAGCGAATCTGTCGTCGACACGGCTATTCATCTTCCCGATGTCGCCCACGAACCCATCGATGTCTTGAGTGACGAGACAATCGCCAACTCAATATTCGCTATCTCCTCGACCACTGCAGCGCTGATCAGTCTCGAAACGGCAGCGCACAGACAGGCACAGGAACGCTAGGTGGCGCACGTGGTTGAGGATCTCTTTGTGTACGGAACATTGCTTCCGGGAGACGTGAGGTGGCCTCTTCTCGAGCGTTACGTGACCGGAGAGGGGACGTCTGACACTGTCGCTGGGCTGCTGTATGACACCGGTCTAGATTACCCAGCAGCAATATTTGACGAATCTGCAACAACGCTCATTCTCGGTCGTCGCTACTCCCTTCGAATCGATGCAATCGATGAGGCACTTCGAGAACTCGATATTGAAGAAGACACCGTTGACGGCCTTTACACCCGAGTCGAGGTGATAACGCAGAGCGGCACAAGATGTTGGGCCTACGCCTACGGAACAGGGCTTGATCTCACGCCGATTCCGTCTGGTAATTGGCTTAACCGGCCAACGAGGCCCCCACAGCGGTTCGACGGTTGAAATCTGTCGGTACCACCCAGTTGACCGACTACCCCTACTATTCGGTCCGTAGCGCTTCGTCCCGCGAACTGCCCGCCGGTTCCGTGAAAGGCTGACCCATGCATCCAGCATTCGACCCAGAGAGAAACCGAGTCACCAAAGACCTCGGAGTTTCCGTACCAATCGTGCAAGCACCAATGGGATGGATCGCGCGAAGCCAACTCGCATCGGCGGTTTCCGCAACCGGTGCATGCGGCATCATCGAGACTTCGTCTGGGGAACTCGACGCCGTGAAAGGAGAGATCACGCGAATGAGAGATCTCACCGATCAACCATTCGGTGTCAATATCGCTCAGGCGTTTGTCAAAGACCCTGCGATCGCCGAGTTTGTCATCGACCAGGGAGTCAGATTCGTCACCACTTCAGCCGGGTCACCGACGAAGTACACAGCAACATTAAAGGCCGCTGGTCTTACCGTCTACCACGTAGTTCCCACGTTGCAGGCTGCCCTGAAAGCCGTCGATGTCGGAGTTGACGGTCTCGTCGTCGAAGGCGGTGAAGGTGGAGGATTTAAGAGCCCGACGCCGGTATCCACCATGGTGCTGCTGCCTCTCATTCGGTCTCACGTCGATGTGCCCATCATCGCTGCCGGCGGCATTTGTGACGGCATGACGA
>DLTS01000003.1 GCA_002501485.1 Acidimicrobiaceae bacterium UBA7830 | reverse complement strand
CGGCCGCAGTGATGGATTGCTCTGCGGTGACGAAATGGGTTCTCGAGCATGGGTCTGAGATCGGTCTTGATCACCATCGGGTTGCCGTTGGCGGTGACTCAGCTGGCGGCAATCTCGCGGCCCTTGTAGCTCTTGATCTTGGTGAGGAACTCTGCCATCAGGTGCTGGTGTATCCCGCCGTTGACCTCACTATTTCGCATCCATCAATCGACGAGAACGCCGAGGGTTACCTGCTGACAAAAGCAGGCATGGAATGGTTTGTCGGTCATTACCTCGGCGGGACTGGCATTGATGCGGGTGATGCGTCGGTGTCCCCGCTCGCGGCACCGGCGGCCCGCATGCGAAATGCAGCAACTGCGTCAGTGCTTGTTGCTGGGTTCGACCCTCTTCGAGATGAGGGGCTTGCGTACGCAACCGCTCTCTCGGATGCAGGGGTGGCGACACAAACCAGACCGTTCTCAGGCCAGATCCATGGATTCTTCTCGCTACGAGTGCTCATCCCAGAGGCTGGGGAGGCCATCGATTGGGTTGCGCAGCAATTGAAAAATGCGTTCACATAGCGCTCAGGGCTGACTGCGCGCTCGCTATGCATCTGCAAGCAGCGAAGTGATGTGAACGGTGACTTCCCCGATCGGCATATCGACCCGTTCACCCGTGAGGCGATCTTTCACTTCAACGAGACCGTCGGTGATGCCTCGGCCAACAACGACGATGGTGGGTACACCAATGAGTTCTGCATCTTTAAATCGCACTCCAGGGGAGATCCCCTCGCGATCATCGAAGAGAACGTCGATGCCAGCAGCTTCGAACTCTGCAGCAAGGGTTTCAGCAGCCGGTCGCTGCGGGCCATCATCCTTGCCGGCGATGACAAGATGAACATGGGCAGGAGCAACAGCCCGAGGCCAGCACAGCCCGTACTCGTCATGATGTGATTCTGCGATGGCGGCTACCGCTCGAGACACACCAATGCCGTACGACCCCATCGTGACCGTCACCTGCTTACCGTCAGCATCCAACACCTTTAGGTCGAGTGATTCAGCATATTTGCGGCCAAGTTGGAAGATATGACCGATCTCGATTCCGCGGGCCATCGACATTGGCTCACCACATTGAGAGCAGGGGTCGCCTTCGAGCACTTCAGCTGCCTCGATCGAGCCATCTGCGGTGAAGTCGCGGCCGCTTACAAGGTGAGTGACGTGATGCCCAGCGGTATCCGCCCCAGTGACCCACGCGGTGCCGTCCGCTACTCGGGGATCGACGAGGTAACGAATCCCAGATGGAGAACCAGTGCCAAGCGCTTGCGGGCCAATGTAACCCTTGACGAGCGACGGGTACTTCTCGAAATCGGCATCGGTGAATGGCGTGGGTTCTGCGGGAGCAACCTGCGCTTCGACTCGTTTGAGATCGACTTCTCGGTTTCCCGGAATTCCGATGGCAAGAGGCTCTACGATGCCATCAGGATGAACGAGATTGAGTACCACGTTCTTCAACGTGTCGTCGGCCGCCCATGGACGGTCAGAGCGTTGAGTGGCTTGGTCGGCATTTAGATGCTCGACTAGGGAATCGATTGTCGGTGTATTCGGCGTATCGACGACGGCTGCCGCCGGGTGTTCGACAGAGGGCGCCGGAGTTGTCGCCACGAGTACCGCCTCGGTGTTTGCTGCGTAACCGCATGACGTGCACTGAACAAAAGTGTCTTCACCGACATCGATAGGAGCGAGGAATTCCTCTGAGGCAGAGCCTCCCATTGCACCTGACATTGCAGACACGATGACGTAAGGCAGTCCGAGTCGGTCAAAGGTTGAGATGTACGCATCGCGATGTCGGTTATATGACGCCTCGAGCCCTTCCTCGTCGACGTCAAATGAGTATGAATCTTTCATCACGAACTCTCGGCCTCTTAGTAGGCCAGCGCGCGGACGTGCCTCGTCGCGATATTTCGTTTGGATTTGGTAGATCGACAAGGGAAGGTCGCGATACGAAGAAAAGAGATCTCGAACGACGAGTGTGAACATTTCCTCGTGGGTGGGCGCAAGCAGAAAGTCGTTATCGCGGCGATCTTTTAGCCGAAAGAGGTTGGGGCCATATTCGGTCCAGCGCCCGGTCGCTTCATAGGGCTCTCGGGGCAGAAGCGCAGGGAAGTGAACCTCCTGGAAGCCGGCGGTGTTCATCTCATCTCTGATGATGTCTTCGACTTTTCGATAGGTGATCCAGCCAAGAGGAAGCCAGGTAAAGCCTCCAGGGGCCGCCCTGCGGATGTACCCGGCTCGAACGAGAAGCCGGTGTGAGGGCACCTCGGCGTCTGATGGGTCGTCTCGAAGTGTTCGCAAGAAAAGAGTTGACATCCGAAGCACGTCCGCACACTACCGTGCTGCTTTGATCGCCCCTAGTAACCGGGGCGGTAAGCACCCTTCCCGATTCCCCTTTAACTCGGGTATGATGAGGCCGCTATTTCGAAACGAATAACGCCCTGTGCGTATCCGACCGAAAGGCGTGGGGTCCACCCCACGCCTTATTTATTGGATGGACACAGGTCGAGACAACACAAAGGAGGGCGCGATGACATCTACAACGATCGATCGAGTTCGAGCCCTCGTTGAGCCTGTTGTCAGTGATTTGGGCCTTGAGATCTATGATCTCGAGCAACGTGGCGGAACACTGCGAGTCATGGTCGATACCCCGCCGGGTTCCGAAGCTGGCGTCAGTCTTGACACGATCGCAGTTGTGACTCGACTCGTATCACGAGAACTTGATCATGAGGACCCGATACCAGGGAAATACACGCTGGAGGTCACGAGCCCTGGTGTCGAACGTGCTCTTCGTACCCCGCACCATTTCACCCGTGAAGTCGGTAAGCGCATCACCGTTCGACTCGCTGATCCATCGGTTGAGCAGCGTCGAGTTGAGGGATTGCTCTCGTCATGTGACGGAAGCGTAATTGTGCTCGATACCGATGCAGGACCGCTGACTATTGATATTTCCAAGATCGATAAGGCCAAGACAATCTTTGAATGGGGGCCGGCGCCGAAACCCGGTGGTCCCAGAAACAAAAAGCCCCGGCAAACGGGAACATCAACAACCGATCTCGCCTCGTCGCAAGACAGCGGGACAGACGCGGAGGAACAACCGTGAGTAATCTCGACATGAGCGAAGCCATCAAGATGCTTGCCCAAGAGAAGGGCTTGTCTGTTGACGCACTGTTGCAGGTACTAGTTGAGGCACTGGCAAGTGCGTATAAGCGCCGTCCTGACGCAGCCGACGAAGTGCAGGTGGGCGTGGATCCCGACACGATGGAGTTCACCTTCACCGCTTACGACCTCGACGAGGACGGCGAATGGGTGAATCCACGCGACGACACGCCAAATAAGGCGGAGCTAGGTCGCATCGCCGCTCAAACCGTTCGTCAGGTGATGTCACAACGCATTCGTGAGGTGGAGCGTGACCGCAAGTTTGAGGAATACGCGAACCGTGAGGGCGACTTGGTGTCGGGGATTATCGAGCGCACCGAGGCTCGTTATGCCTTGCTTGACCTCGGACGAGTCGAAGCACTCATGCCACAGGCTGAGCAAGTCCCGTATGAACGACCGAACCGCGGTGATCGTTCAAAGGCCTACATCGTTGAGGTTCGCAAGACCGCAAAGGGGCCGCAGATCGTCGTCTCTCGCACACACCCAGGTCTGATCAAGCGCCTATTCGAACTTGAAGTTCCAGAAATTGCCGATGGCGTCGTTGAGCTCCGAGCATGCGCTCGCGAGCCCGGACACCGAACGAAAATTGCGGTGTGGTCAAATGATCACAACGTCGATCCGGTCGGAGCATGCGTGGGTGCCCGTGGTGCCCGGGTGCGAATGGTCGTGAATGAGCTCCGCGGCGAAAAGATCGACATTGTCCCCTTCAGCGATGATCTCGCTGATTTCGTGTCGAAGGCGCTGTCGCCTGCGAAGGTCACTCAGGTGGTGATCTCTGATGACGGCACCCAAGCCGATGTCATCGTTCCTGATCATCAGCTGTCGCTCGCAATTGGGCGTGAAGGTCAAAATGCTCGCCTCGCAGCTCGATTGACCGGTGTTCGTATCGATATTCGCTCTGAAACCCAAGATGCCGATGGAGAAACCTCAGGGGGCTATGCAGCTGAGCTCGGCAATGTCGAGTACGCAGAGGGCGAGTGGGTCGAGAACGCAGAGTCGGGCGAAATGGAGTGGCACGCCGCCGACGGAAGTGTGATCAGCCAAGCCGAATGGGCGGCTCAGACTTCTGACGGAGTTGAAGAAGAGGCGGTCGAAAGCGTTGAAGATGAGGCCTCGGACGCGTTAGGAGCACCGGAGAGCAGCGACAGCGAAGTTGCTGATGGCGACGCCGAAGGTGGTGATGACGTCGACTGAACTGCGACTGAGAACCTGCATTGGGTGTCGCAAGCGTCGTGAGCGAGTCAAGTTGTTTCGATGTGTGTGCGGCGAAAAGGGAGCGGTCATTGACCGCAATAGTGCAGGACGAGGGGCACGGCTCTGTGGTGTTGACTTCGCACGACAGGCGCTCTGGATAGGTGCGTATGCGAAGGCATGGCGAGTAGAGGTTGACTGAAACGACATAGAAAAAGTGATCCGTTCACAGGTGTTTGCTGGCACTGAACGGGTGTGACGATGAGAATTGTTTGAGAGACTGGGAATCGACTGAGGGATAGAGGAATCAAGTGGCGAAGAACGTAAGAGTGCATGAGCTAGCGAAAGAACTTGGCATGACCAATGCCGAGACGGTCGAGCTCTGCCACAGCCTCGGTGTGCCAATCAAGGGCCAGTCCTCCTCGCTTAACGAGGCTTACGCCGACATGGTGCGTCGTAAAGCCGAGCGAGAGGGTCTCACCCGTGATGAACAGCCCCAGGAAGCATCCGCAGAATCCGGTGGATCAAAGGCAAAGAAGGCGGGTTCGACCATCCGCATTCACGCCCTTGCAAAAGAGCTCCAGATGACGAACCCTGAGCTCGTTGAGTTCTGCCAATCACTCGACCTTGCAGTGAAAGGGCATTCGTCGACGCTGAACGAAGATGACGCGGCAATGGTTCGCGATAAAGCCCAGCAAGCTGGGCTCACCGGGTCAACAGCCCCAGCGCCGGCGCCTGCAGCCGATGAGTCAGCTGCCGTCGCAGAAGCGGAACCAGCAGAGCAGCCCGCCACAGAGCCAGAACCTACACCCACAGAAGAGTCGGTCGACGAAACTTCCGATTCCACCCCGGAGGCTGATGATGGGCCGAGTGACGAGGCCCCAACGCCTGAACCACCGGCAGATCCTGCTCCTCGGGTAATTTCGAGTGCCGGCCCGGGAAGCCAGCCAGATCGATTGGTGTCGAGCCCAGGGCCCGAATCTGCAAAAGCCGCGCCCCCGGCTGAAGCCGATCGCCCGTCGTCAAGTGCCGCACCGCGCCCGGTACCTCCGGTCGGGGTAAGTGGTCGCCCAATTCCGCCGCCTCCGGGTCGTCCAGTGTCATCGAGCGGTAAACCCATTCCTCCGCCCCCGGGTCAAGCAAACAGTCCCGGTCGGCCAGCTCCTGGTGGTCGCCCAGACGCTCCGCGTACTGGTAATCGACCTGGCGGCTTTGGTGGTCCTCGTCCCGGCGGTGGTCCTGGTGGTCCCGGTGGTGGTCCCGGGGGGGGTCCC
>DLTS01000060.1 GCA_002501485.1 Acidimicrobiaceae bacterium UBA7830 | reverse complement strand
AACACTTGCCAGTCAGCACCGGCAACGACGGCACACCAAGCGCCCACACGATCGTTGCGATGTGTCCGTCATCGAACCTTGGGGTCGGTGACTACCCGAAATCGATCTCTGCGTTGAGTGACCAGGGTGACTTGGAGTTCATCGCCGAGCGCATCCACGGTGAAGTCACTGAAGCGAACAAGCGTCGTGTGCGTCACGGGAATGCCGTGATGGTGGAAACACAACCGTTCGGAGCGAGCGGTGGCACCGTCGTCACCGTCGGAACGACGGATTGGTCATTTGGGTTAGGAACTGACCGAGCGGTCGAGCGAGTCACACACAATGCTCTGAGTCGCCTCGGGGCGTCGATCTAAAACAAGCGAACCGACTGGTCAAACATCAGCAAGACATGCCGGCGTCGATGACAACCTCACTGCCCGTCATGTAGCTGGAGTCGTCACTCGCTAGGAACAGCACGCCATTTGCAATATCGGTCGGCTGTCCGAGCACACCGGTTGGTACTGCGACCTGCGCCATCGAGTCCACATCGATTGAAGCGTTCTCTGATCGTGTTAATGCTGCACCGACCGTGTCCCAGATCGGAGTTTCGATGATCCCGGGATGGACTGAATTCACTCTGACGTTCCAGCGTTCACGGGCACATTCAAGAGCGACGCTCTTCGTCATTAAGCGAACGGCACCCTTCGAGGCGTGATACCCGGCAAGCCGAGGGGAGCCCTTCAGTCCGGCGACTGATGACATGTTGATTATTGAGCCGCCGCCAGTGTCGCGCATGCCAGGAATGCAGTGCTTCATTCCCAAGAACACCCCGTCGACATTGATCGCCATTTGCCGCTGCCAGTCAGAGAGTTCGAAGTCGAGGACACTTCCTCCAATACCGATACCGGCATTGTTGACGAGTACATCAATACGATCGTGGGCCTCCATAACCGATGCCGCTATGGCTTTCCATTCATCTTCAGAGGTGACGTCGTGGTGAAGGTACGTTGCAGAGCCGCCAGCTGATTCGATCTCGGCAACGACAGTTGAACCAGCCTCGTCTTGAATGTCTGTCACGACGACGGTTGAGCCCTCAGCTGCGAGCAACATCGAACAGGCCCGCCCGATGCCTGAGGCACCTCCGGTCACGATCGAGACCTTGCCTGTTACGCGTCCTGCCATTGTTCTTCCCCCTCAATGTGATGTGCTCTGAACGGTACTCCCAGTTGGCAATCGACTTGGAATCGGATTGGCCAACTGCAACTCACGCCATGCGTTCAGCGGCCCACTCACGAAGCACAGGCTTTTGCACTTTGTTCGACGGAGTGAGTGGCAAGGTGTCGAGAAACCACACGTGCCGAGGAACCTTGTAGTTCGCCATTTCCTCCCGACACCATGCGATGACGGCCTCTTCGGTGATGGTGCTGCCGGGGGCTCGAACAATGAACGCGGCGCCCACCTCGCCCAAGCGGGCCTCAGGCACACCGATGACCGATGCGATTCCAATCTCTGGATGTTCGACCATCATTCGTTCGATCTCCGCAGGATACGCGTTGAAACCACCGACGATGTACATGTCTTTGATGCGATCAGTGATGTCGATGTACCCGAGTTCATTCATTACGACAACGTCCCCGGTATGCAGCCAGTCATCGTCATCTGTTGCCTTCGTGATGCCGCCATCACCAAGCAGATAACCGGGTGTCACCTGATAACCACGAACGAGTAACTCCCCTGGCTCACCACGAGGCACATCATTCCCCTCTTCGTCGACGATGCGAACCTCGACATCGTCAATTACGCAGCCAGACGTGTTCGATACAAGTTCATCAGGGTCGCCGTTGAGGGTGTACGTCACAATGCCCGATGTTTCCGTCATTCCATAAGCAGTTGAAATATCTTTGAAGCCAAGTCGGGTGCGCATCGCTTCAATCATCTCAACCGGAATTGAGGCAGCGCCTGTTATGCAGCCCCTGAGTGACGAGACGTCGTAGTTGTCGAGATCAGGGTGGTTGAGCAGACCCTGATACAGCGCCGGCGGGCCAGGAAAGATCGCAACTTTTTCGCGCTCGATGATCTGCATCACTGCGGCCGGCTCGTAGATCGGGAATGGAATATTTGTCGCACCGAACAGCAGGCACATGACAATGCCGCCGTTAAATCCAAATGCGTGAAAGTACGGGTTCACGATGAGATACGGATCACCTTGTCGCACGTCCATTGCGGCACCCCATCCGCTAAATGACCGAACCATCGCTCCACCTCGAACGAGCACACCCTTCGGGTGCCCTGTCGTACCGGAGGTGAACATGATTGCACCGACGTCGTGATAGGTCACTGCTTTGGTGCGGGCTTCAACTTCGTCGAAGAGCGCTTCGTCACCAGTCGCTAAGAAATCATCAAAGGCCGAGGTTGACAGATCGACGACCTGCTGAACGGTGGGGAGTTCTTGAGCGGCGAGCATGCCGCTGTAATCGGTGTCGAGGAACCCGTCGACAATGAACACGATGCGCGCTTCAGCGGTGTTCAACACATGCGCCGCCTCCGCACCTTTGAACCGTGTATTAACTGGAAGGAGTACCGCACCGGCGCGCGAGATGCCCATTGATGCCACGAGCCACTGCCAGCAGTTCGGCGCCCAGATCGCAACAACGTCTCCGGGCCCAACTCCGGCAGCAATCATTGCGGCTGCCGCTTTGTTCGTTATCTCGCCGAGTTCGGCATAAGTTAACGATTTGTCTCCGTCACGAATTGCCACGAATTCTGAATATGTTTCACATGACCAACGCGCAAGTTCAGCGAGATTGGTCGACTGCGGCGACAGTGACATGACAACTTCCCCCTTTCGGCTGTGTCTAGTTGATTCGTTGTCACTACGCCGAAACGGTGCGTGATTCCTGCTCACCAACCGACAGGCCGTTCACGACCATCTGAAAGACATGCTCCCCAACCTCTGCGGCGGACACCTCCTCGCCGGCATCGAACCATTCGATCGCCCAACACAGCGCGCCGATGATGATGAGCCGGGCAACTGAACGGTTGAGATCACCCCGAAACGCCCCCGATTCAACACCGTCATCGATGAGCCGCGTCCAGATGTGGCCGTAGTTTCGATGACCCTGTCGGTGCCGTTGCGTGAGGTCGGGTGGGAGTTGACCGAACGTTCGAACATTTGCTCTCGGGTAGTCACCACCTCCGAGGACTGCTTCGGCATGGGCCATGATCGCAACCCGCAACGCTTCTCTCGGATCGTGCTCGTCAGGTAATTCGGCCAGAGCTTGATCAACTGCAGTCACGGCTCGGGCAGTTCCAATATCGAGTACTTCTCCGACGAGTTCATCTTTTGATGAGAAGTGGTAGTAGATCGAAGCATCCTGCATTCCGATCGTTTCGGCAATCGATTTTACGGTCGTTGCCGTATAGCCAGCAGTCGCAAGTGACGACGCAGTTGCATCAAGGATGTCTTGGCGGGTGCGATCAGATTTCTTCATGCGTGCGTACTCACTTGTTTTCCGGTGACATCCCCAGATTTGACTTTTCTAGTGCGTACTAGATTTAATCATGTCATGGCATCCTCCGTCCAACACTCCGCTCACGCTGTCGACGAGGCTCTCAACACCGCCGATCTACGCGTGCTCGTCGCCTGCCTCTACCACCTCACAGGTGACGAGAAATGGCTGAGTGATGAGATGCGGCCGCAACGAGATGTCCGACTTGTCGCTGATCCAATGGCAGGCTTCAGTGAAGAAACAGCGAACTTCATTAAGAACGCCGCTCGAGACTGGTTGCTTTCTGACAGGTCCGAGCCAGCAATCGCCGACCCTGGGCCCGACACATTCGGCGAAATGATGTCGTTCTTTCTCGGAGAAGAAGTTCCTCCGGAGTATGTGCCGATGATTCGCAAAGACTTCGGTTACTCCCCTGAAGCTGCCCCTCGGAAGCTCACCGCGGCGACCAACCGAAGACCACGCATTGCGATTATTGGTGCCGGCGCGTCAGGGCTATGCCTGGCGTACCAATTCGACATCGCTGGGCTCGACTGGCATCTCTACGAAAAGAACGACGATGTCGGTGGAACCTGGCATGAAAATCGCTACCCAGGTTGTGGAGTTGACACACCAAACCACTTCTACTGCTACTCGTTCTCTCCGAACCCCGACTGGACCCACTTTTTCTCGGGCAGCAGTGAATTACTCAATTACCTCGAGCGTTTTGCCGATGACAACAGCCTTCGTGACCGAGTTGTCTGTGGTACTCGGGTTAAATCGGCAACCTGGGATGACGTCAACAAAGCCTGGGATATCGAACTCGGCGACGAGAGCGGATCTCGTCACGACACCTTTGACATTCTCGTGAGCGCGACCGGCCATTTCAACCAGCCGGTCACGCCAACCTTCGATGGCGAAGACTCGTTCACAGGGCAAATTGTGCACACTGCGAAATGGCCGACCGACCTCGATTTGTCTGGAAAGAAGGTTGCGGTTGTCGGTACCGGCGCCTCGTCAATGCAGCTCGTTCCCACGATTGCGAATGACCTCGCCGCTCTCACGATCTTCCAACGCACCCCGCAATGGGCACGAAACGTCCCCGAATACCATCTCGCCGTCGACGAGCACGCCGCGTGGCTCTTCCGTCATCTTCCGATGTACGGCCAGTGGTATCGCTTTGCGCAGTTGTGGCGTTACGGAGACGGTCTCCTGCGGTTCCTCAAAGTCGATCCCGAGTGGGAGCACCCAGACCGCTCACTTAACCGCATTAACGAGCGGCATCGCAATGAGATCGTGTCGTATATCACCGAGAAGCTTGAGGGTCGACCAGACTTACTCGATAAGTGCATCCCGTCATCCCCGCCGTTCGGCAAAC
>DLTS01000035.1 GCA_002501485.1 Acidimicrobiaceae bacterium UBA7830 | reverse complement strand
ACCAGACAGTCGTCGATGTGAGAGGCAGCACGGTGAGCAATCTCGAGAGCGATCTGGGTGTCCGTATCGAGTGGCAGGTGAGGGCCGTGTTGTTCGCATGACCCGATGGGAATAAGCAAGGTGACCGCCTTATCGAGTTCATTCCACCGCGCAGCACCAAGGGAATGGGGGCGCACTCGCGATGTCATCCCTCCATCATGACGCATCGCCGAAGTCCACAAAGAAGGCCAGAAATCTGAGAAACTGTGGCGGTGAGCGAAATCGAGATGACAAACGACACCGAAACCGACGTGGACTGGCTCTCAGAAGAGGACATGGCTGTGACTCGGTCTCGTATGCCGATTGTGTATGTCGATGCGGTGCCGGTCAGAGTTGATTCGAACGGCAACGTCACCGAGGTTGGCATGTTGTTGCGGGTTGCTCCAGACGGAAATATTTCCCGCACGTTTATCTCGGGAAGGGTGATGTATAGCGAAAGGGTGCGAGATGCATTGTTGCGGCACTGTGAAAAAGACCTCGGCCCACTCGCACTGCCCAGACTCCCCGTGTCTCCGGCTCCATTCACCGTTGTCGAGTATTTCCCTGACCCGGACATCAGCGGCTTTTACGACCCGCGCCAACATGCGGTGAGTCTTGCTTACGTCGTACCAGTTGATGGCGAGTGCCAGCCAACTCAAAAGGCACTTGACCTGGCGTGGTTCTCGCCGCAGGAAGCGGTTTCAGAGGCGGTCCGCCAACAGATGACAAGTGGGCATGACCGTCTCATTCGGCTTGCTCTGGCGCACGTCGGTCAACTGCCCTAACTCGCGAAATCCGCGTTGCGGGGATAATGCACATCTACTATTTCGCTTGTGATTGAGTCGTCCGCGATCCGTCGTAGTGCAAGCGCGATGCGGACTGCGCTGGTCGGACAGCAGACAATTTGCTTCTCATCACGCAAACTCTCTGGTCCGGCCCCAGGGGTCGGTCGGGTGATTGAACGTGTGGAATGCGACGGCCGTGAGTTTGAGTTCACATGGGATGATGGCCTCGTATTGCACACGAACCTTCGACGTTCAGGCTCGTGGGATCTGTATCGCGTTGGCGACCGCTGGCGGCGTAAGCATTCTGACGCAGCAGCGCTGATCGAGTCAGAGGATTGGGTCGCAGTGTGTTTTGATGCCGCTGAGGTTGAGACCTACCGAAAAGAGCCCATCGATCGACACCCATCTCGGGGTCGAGTTGGGCCTGACCTTTCTGATCCCGATGTCGATCGTGAAATCGTCGTTGGAGCAATTCTTCATCACTCAGATCCGTCGACCCGGATTCGTGAGGCATTGCTCGATCCGCGTGTCGTACGAGGTCTCGGCAACGTGTACGCAACCGAGGCGCTTTGGGCAACACGTTTGAGCCCGTGGGCACGCGTTGGCGATATCGCCCGATCTGATCTCATCATGCTCGTGAACTACGCATCGCGAATTTTGAACGAACACCTCAACGCTCTGGGTGACGACGGATTCGTTAATCTCGTGCCGTTTGAGGTGTATGGGAGAAACGGCCACGTGTGCAACCGGTGCGGTGATTCGATCGAGGTGACGAGCACGCCATCAGATAACCGCCCGTTATATTGGTGTCCGAAATGCCAGACCCGTCTTGACTGGCGTCTGCTCGATGACACGCCCCCGGGCGGAGCGCAACCGTCCTAACGAGCTTCGGGCACCCGACCAAGAACCCGGTCGACATCGATGATGATTGCAACTCGGTCGTCGCGTTCAGCTGGTTGCCGGTAGCGACTGGCGTAGCGCTCTTCGGCAACACTTATCTCTTCCTGATCTCGAGAGACTCGCACCGTTCCTTCGAATGAAAGCCATCGTGGCCCGTCGACTTGGCTCACCACGGCACGGCCGTTGCGGTCGGCGTTCACCACCTTCTGAGAACCATCGACCGCAATAATCATTGCTGTTGCGGTCGACATGTCGTAGCTGAATCCAACGGGAACCACATGGGGTGAACCGTCGGCTCGCAATGTGGTGAGGGTCGCTAAGACGTAGTCACGAAGAAATTCCTGAGCATCCTCTGACAAATGGTGTGGGTCAAGAGCCATGGTCGTCGCTACTGGGTTGAAATGGCTTCGAGAACATCGAGGCGAGCAGCGCGACGGGCAGGGAACCATGCAGCGATGACCCCAAGTAGGCCGCCTACCAACACGTAGACAATGAGCTGTCCCCATGGGATTCCAAGTTTGCTGACGAATGAGTCAGGAATCGCAATCACCGCAGCCCACCCGAGGAGCAAGCCCAGCACAACACCGAGCAAGGCCCCAAAAAGGCTGATGATGGCCGCTTCCCATCGCACGCTTGATTGCAATTGCCGTCGCGTCATACCGACGGCTCGAAGCAGACCGATTTCACGGGTTCGTTCAAGCACTGCAAGCACCATGGTGTTAACAATTCCAAAGAACGCAACGACGAGACACAGAACGAGAAGAGCGGTGATGACGATCTGAAGTTGGGCGATCTGCCCCTCGGCCTCCTCTTGGAACTCGGTGTTGTCTTGCACACTCAGCTGTGGGAAAGATGAAGTCGTTGCTTCAACCGCCGCTCGCCCGGCTGCGGGGTCAACACCATCTGCATACGTGAGCCCGGCAAACGTGATGCCATCTGTAATGCGGTGTTCGGTCGTGAGTCTGCGGTCGATAAGCCAGTCAGCCCCAATGACCGAGGCATCGTCAAAAATGCCTCGAACGTTCAGGCTCGTGGCATAACCATCTTCAAATTCGATGTCGACCTGATCACCGATGGAAAGTTGTCGCTTTTCAGCAACGGTGTCGAGTACGGCGATTCCTTCCCGACCGATTTCAGCAACCCCGTCGACAATGCCCATGTTGACAACCGACGTGCCCGTCGATGAGTCAAATCCAGTTGCGGTGAGTACCTCATCGTCAATTCGAATGGCGGTAGGTGAGAATCCGGCGACCTGACCGACTTCTGGTAGCTCAGCAAGTTGATCGACAAGAAGACCTGAAAATTCGAGGCGCTGGTTTGATTCGAAAACCCACAGGTCAGCAGAGATCGATTCGCTGAGGACCTCTTCGAAACTATCGAGAATTGATTTGGTGAGAACTGCAACTCCTGAGATGAGTGCAAGCCCGATCATGAGTGCGGTCACGGTTGAACTCGTTCGCTGAGGGTTTCGACTCGCATTGCCTCGAGCGATTCGACCTGTCACGCCGCGCAGTTTCGCTACCGGTTGACCGATGAAACCGGCGACTACCCCGGCGAACATTGCCGAGAGCATGGAGACACCGATAAACGTGAGTGCCCCGCCGATGCCGATGCAGGCGAGTGTTGCTGCGGTTCCACCAGGATTACCAAACATTCCGATCGCCAGAAGAATGAGACCGGGGAGGAGAACAGCGCTTCCTGCAGCAATGCGAACGGTGAGAGGCCGTGCTGTTTTTCCACCAGAGCGGAAGGCTTCAAGGGGAGTGACCCGCGAGGCGCGAAGCGCCGGGAGGATTGCCGATGCGAGTGTGACTCCCATGCCGACGATGACGACGACGATGATCGTTCTGGTCCGAATTTCGAGCGGGCCTTCCGGGAATTCACCGCCCGCCGACGAGAACAGCTGTTTGAGGGCAGAGGCGACACCGAGACCGCCGACTAAACCAAGACCTGACGCTGCGAGCCCAATCGAGCCGGCCTCGATGAACACCATTTGCATGATCTGTTTACTGCTGGCGCCGATCGAGCGCATGAGGCCGAACATTCGGGTGCGTTGGCCGACGAGGGTGGCAAATGTGTTGTTGATGATGAAGGTGCTGACGAAGAGCACGACGATTGCGAAGCCGAGCAAGACGTTGCCGAAGATGTTGATGAATGAGCCGAAGTCTTCTTTTTGCTCACCGATGACCACTTCACCGGTGACTGCCTCGAGGTTGTCGGGAAGAACCGCTGAAATTGCGGTGACGAGTTCGTCGGGGCTGACACCGTCAGCTGCTGCGACAACAACAGAGTCGACTTGGCCAGGTAATCCAAGCACTCGTTGTGCTGTCGGGAGGTCAAACAGAATGAAGAATGCACCCCCTGTGCCGCCCTCTCCGAAGTCGATGGTGCCACTTAACGTGAAGACTTCAGGCTCTCCGAATGGGAGGCTGATGGTGATGTCTTGGCCTACTTCAAACCCACCGCGTTCGGCTTGCACAGGGTCGATCACCACTTGCTGAGCGGTTGGTGGTTCACCATCGAGGATCCTGAAGGAGGAGACTGGGCTGGGCCCTCCCCATGAGCCGGTGAAGACTGGAGGACCAGTGGGTCTAACGACTTCGTCATTGCTGTCGATGGTGTACGCCCGTTCGAATGAGAACAGGCCACCTTCGGTGTACTGAGCCTCGGGTAGCTTGGCAATCGAGCTGATGACCCCATCATCAAATCGCGGTATCTCCCCGTCGGTGGAGTTCATATCGTTCTCAATACCGCGCACCTGGGCGTCGACTCCTGCAAAGGCGTCTTCTGACACTTGATCAAAAATTGAACGCAGGCTGTCGGCCAACACAAATGAGCCGGAGACAAACGCGACGCCAAGAACAACAGAGATCAGCGTGAGAATGAGGCGCCCGAGGTTCGCTCGTGCGCCTCGCAGAGCAAGTTTGATCATTTGAGTCAGCTACCGATCGATTTCATCATGTCGAGAATGCGCTCAGCAGTCGGTTCTGACATGTCATGAACAATCTTGCCGTCGTTTAAAAAGAGCACCCGATCTGCGGCAGCTGCGGCGTTTGCATCGTGGGTGACCATGACGATGGTTTGACCAAATTCATCGACCGCGCGGCGCATGAATGCAAGCACTTCGCTACCTGAGTTTGAGTCAAGGTTGCCGGTCGGTTCGTCGGCGAAGATGATCGTCGGCCGGCTTGCAAGAGCTCGAGCGACTGCAACGCGTTGCTGCTGTCCACCAGAGAGTTCGCTGGGGCGGTGCGAAAGCCGGTCACGAAGACCAACGGTGTCGATGACGGTGTCGATCCACTCGCGATCTCCGCTACGGCCACCGAGTGAAAGTGGAAGATTGATATTTTCTTCGGCGGTGAGCGTTGGCACGAGGTTGAACGACTGGAAGATGAATCCGACCTCAGATCGGCGCAGTTCAGTGAGTTTTTTGTCTTTAAGGTCAGCAAGAAGGGTGTCACCGAGGAAGGCCTCGCCCGAAGTGAGTCGGTCGAGGCCGGCAATGCAATGCATCAAGGTTGACTTTCCTGAACCGCTCGGGCCCATGATCGCAGTGAAGCGGGCACTCCCGAATTCGACGTTTACTTCGTGGAGCGCGGTGACAGCGGCATCGCCATCACCGTAGGTTTTCGTTCCATTCACGATGCGAGCGGCAGCGGCGAGGGTCTCTGTAGTGGTCACGTCTTGCAGTCTGCCTTCGTTTGTGGCGGAGTCCAAGTAAAGAGCGGCGCGAAACCCTTTTCTTACCTATGGTGGGGCGATGAGTATTGAGGTGCCAATCGATGAATTGCCCAACACGGTGGCGATATGCGGATGGTGTTTCGTCGTGACAAGTGGACCCTCGGGGGCGCATGTGCTGTCGCTGTCACCAACGTGGAGTCCATCTGGCGAGGCGATGTTTTCTGCCGCAAGCAGAAGGCTGTCATCGAATATCGAGGTGTCCGGAGCAGCAACACTGGTATTCCCGCCGTTTGCTTCCGGTGAATTCGACCATCACTCGCTGATCGTCGACACATCGGCGTTGATGACGGAAAGCGATACTGGCAATCTTTGTTGTCGTCCGACCCGCGCCGTTTGGCATCGACCGCCACCGCCACCAATGAAGTGACCTCCATGACCTGGTTGAACGAACGTCAGCGAGACGGCGGAATTGATGAAGTGCAGGTTGACGGCGCAACAGGATCGCTGTGGTTATGTGGCAAGCATCGCATTGGGCCAGACCCAGAGGGCGTGGTTGCATCGGTTGCCGCCTCAGTGGTTGTGTGCCTCACCGAGGCTCATGAATTAGTTGACCGATATCCGGCGTATGTCGAATGGTTAACGAGCGACCCCCGAGCCCGTTGGTTTCCAATTCCTGACTTGAGCGTGCCTGATGAAGACGAATGGACATCGTTCATCGCAGGCATGCTGACCGATCTCCGTAGCGGTAAACACGTGATCGTGCATTGCGCCGCAGGTATCGGCCGGGCAGGCACTGCAGCTTGCTCGGTATTGCTTGCAGCGGGTCTGTCACTCGCTGAGGCTGAGCAACTAGTGACTATGTCTCGGCCTGGAGCGGGCCCGCAGTCGGGTGAGCAAGCAGCGTTTATTCGCCGATGGGCGGCGAACTTGCCAATCGTTAACCAACAGTGAAATGTCGGTAGTCCGGTTGTCGATCAGGAGTTGTCGATGATGACTGCGGCAATCTCTGACGCAAGAGTTCCGATGTCAGGCTCGATCGGAATGAGGTTCGCCGACACCGCAATGGTGACATCAAGTTCAGGCAGGTACATTGCGTGCGATCGGAAACCTGGCGTGCCACCACCGTGGGAATAGACGGTGTAGCCGTCGACTTCACCCACGTTGATGCCGAGACCGTAATCCGAGAACTCCGACGGGGTGGTGAACGCAGTGAGCATCTCGTTGCTCAGCGCTCCCGTGAACTGGTGTCTGAAAACGCGCGCGAGGTCTTCGGCCCGTGCTTCGATGCCGCCACCGGTCCACCCAACCGAGCGGAGCACCCCTTGTGGAATCACGCTGATGTCATAAAAGGCTCCGACTGTCGCTTCTGCGGTATATACCGCAAAGCCAGGAACGAAACTGAGTGCAAGTTTCAAATCGCCCTGAACGTAGCCATCGATGGTCTGCTCTGGCGGTGACTCTTCCGGAGGCAGATAGATCTCTTTGGCATCCGCCCTGTCGAAGAGTCGGTTCCGTAGTTCGATATGCGCAGGGTTACCGGTGACCTTCTCAATCACGAGCCCGGCGACGATAAAGCCAACGGTGTTGTACTCGTATGCCGTGCCGGGTTCGTAGAGGGGGCCTTGTTCGACCGCCCAATCGATGACTTCTTTCGGCTCAAACGGAGTGTCGAGTCGAGTGCTGGCGAGCACATAGAAACCAAAATCGAACGCAAACTCGGCAAAGCCATCGGTGTGATCGAGAATCTGACGGATAGTGATGGCGTCGCCGTAATCAACCCCGTCGAGTTCGTAGCCTGACGCCCAGCCTGACCCTAAATAGGTTGACACCGTTGCCTCGAGGTCGATGAGGCCCTCCTCAACGAGTTGTAACACGACTATCGACGTCATTGGTTTTGTGATTGACGCCCACCTGAAGTAATCAGATGTCGAGAGTTCATCGCCGATAGTAATGTTCCGCACACCTCGAGCAAGATTGATCGCTTCGATGGTGTCAGTTCCATCGGCTGCTGGTCGGAGAACCGTCATCGTGACGCCGGGCGCCTGAGCCGAGGCCAAGAAGTCGTCAATGACCGCTGTGAGGCGACCCTCGATGCCATCGACGGCGACGGTTGTCGTTGTTACTTCATTTGTCGTGGTGGTTGGGTCAAGTGAAGTGGTGCTGACGTCATCAGAAGCCAACTCGGTAACCGTTGTTGACGGCGATGACTCCGGCCCCTCGGTTGCTGACGGCGACGTCGACGAACTCGAGCAGCCGATACTGCTAAGCACACCCGCAAGTACAGCTCCGAGTGCGATCAGAGAGTGTTGGGGGCATTTGAAGCCCACCGTTTTAGCGCCCGACGTAGTTAGGGGTGCGCTTGTCAAAGAATGCTGCAACTGCCTCACGATGATCGGCGGTCGACATTGCCCTCACCATCGCAGTCGCTTCGGCATCGAGTGCGGTCGCAACATCGGCATCGAATGAACGCTGGATGTTTTCCTTTTGCATGCGCATGGCGATCGGCGAGCGTGCTGCAAGTTCGTCGCAGAATGCCATTGCCGCGTCGTCAAACTCGGCATCAGCAAACATGCGGTTAATGAGGCCGAGGCTGAGCGCTTCACTTGCGGAGACTCGAGCCGAGAGAAACATGAACTCCTTTGCTTTTGCTTCCCCAATGAGTCGCGGCAAAAACCACGAACTTCCGAAGTCACCACTTGCACCGATGGTCGAGAAGGCTGAGACCAAAATCGCGCTTTCTGTCGCGACCCGGAAATCTGCGGCAAGGGCGATCGAGAACCCGGCACCCGCTGCTGGGCCAGGTATCGCCGCAACGACCGGTTTTGGAAGTTTGCGAAATGCGCCCGATATCCACATTTGATTTCGGCGGAGGCGGTCAAGGCTTTCTTCTTGTGTCATGGATTCGCCTTCACCGGCGTGACTAGCTCTGAACCCCTTCACATCGCCGCCGGAGCAGAATGCTCCACCTTCACCGGTAACCATCAACACCCTTATGTCATCACGTTGAGCGACTTGGGGTAGCGCCGTGTTAAAGCCGTCGTAGATCTCGTCGCTGAGAGCGTTTCGAGACTCGGGTCGGTTAAACGACAGCACGGCGACAGGGCCGTGGACTCTGCCGAGAAGTTTGTCGGTTCCGGTGTTGAGTTCGGTCATGGCATTCTCCGATCAGATGTTTCTTTTTACTCTCGCATCTGCGGTGGTGTGAGAGCGAGGCGAGCGTTATTGAACGGTGAGTCGACGTTGGTGGTATCCAGTGGCACCATCTGGGGCGACCGAACGTGGGGTTTCGTCTTGTACAACGCCGTTGCGGTCGGTAGCGCGAACGCTAATAGTGTGATCGCCGGTAGTCGCTTCCCATTTGAAACTCCACTGCACCCACGTGTTGTCGTTTGTTGCGTCGGCAAGTTCGGCGCGCTGCCATGGTCCGTCATCAACACTGACGTGCACGTCGGCGATACCGACCGATGGCGAGAGCGCTATCCCTGCGATTGGTGTGAGCCCGGCTGAGACCGTTTTGCGTTGGGGTACGTCAATCCTTGACGTGATTTTGATCGGCGCTTCTTTCGACCATCCCCGGGGAATCCAGTAACCGTCGGCCGCTTCCCAGGTGGTGAGCTCGAGGCGTGAAAGCCATTTTGTGGCCGACACATACCCATAGAGACCGGAGACGATGAGGCGCGCCGGAAAGCCGTGGCGTGTCGGCAGTGGCGAACCATTCATTGCGGTTGCGATAAGTGCGGTTCGACCATCGAGGGCGACTTCAGTTGGCATTCCGGCGGTGAATCCGTCAACGGAATGGCTGAAGATTTGTGTCGCTCCTGCGTTTACCCCTGCCTGCTGAAGAATTGTGCTCAGTGGAATGCCTTGCCACTCGGCGTTACCCACAAGATCTCCACCAACTTCGTTGGACACACATGCGATTGTCACGGTCTCGATGGTGGTTGATTGTGCAACGAGCTCTTCATAGGTAAGGGAAAGTGGTGTGTCGACCATTCCATCGATGGTGAGAGACCACTGTTGCGTGTCAACTTTTGGAACAACGAGCGCAGTGTCGATGCGGTAAAAGTTGTCGTTCGGAGTGATGTACGGCGTGATGCCATCGATGCTGTCGAATGTTGCAGCATCGACCGTTGTGCCGGTAACGGGCGCCGGCAGCGGTTGAAGGGCTTGTGGCTGACTGGCGATGGAATTCTGGCGCACGACTTTGGCAACGCCTACTGCCCCTGCGGCACCGACGATCGATGAGCCCGCAACGGCCATAAACCGACGTCGGCTGCCGAGTGCCGTACCTGGCATTTCGATGTCGGCGTGTTCGGTGGGGTCAGTACCGTTGAGCGAGGCGAGATGGCGATGGAGTAATGATCCAAGGCCGAGCCCAAGTGCGAGTGCGATGACTCCGACGATGGTGTTTGCAAGTGGACGGGTGACGTAGGCAATGAAACCAATGAGGCCTATTACTGCGGTGAAGAGTCTGAAATATCGGCGAGAATGCGCTGCAGGACGCGATGCCAGCGCGGCGAGACTGATGATGACGGTCCACGTGCCGATGACGAGTGCCGTTTTGTGGTGAATACCGAAGATGGCGACAGCCACATCTTTGAGGGTGCCCGCAAACAGGTCTGTGAACGTGAGGCCTGCAGCTTCGACGATTGTTGGTGCTTGGGTGTCGACCGAACTGATGGTTTCAGCGGTTGCGAGTGCAGCGAACGCAGATGTTGCTCCAGCAAAACTTCGCGATACCGGTGATGCTCCCACGACGTTGACGGTAATTGACTATATGAGAACTAGCGACTCCTCCGAGGAGTAGTAGTTGACAAAGGTGTTGCTGCGTTGCGCAGAGCTCTGCATATCACCTGGTGGACATCGCGTAAGCCTTTCGGGGTAATGTCGAAACTATGGCTGAAAGCGTGTCGGCAAGCGCGCAACGCGGAGTTGAACGCCGAACACTTATTCTTGACGCCGCCCTAGAGCTCTTTGCAGAGCGGGGCTTCATACTGACGAGCCTTCCGATGATTGCCGGGCGGGTTGGCATCACTCATGCCGGTATCCTTCACCACTTCGGCTCGAAAGACGGAGTGCTCAGGGCTCTGTTAGAACGTGAGGGTCCCGTGCCGCACTTCAGCGCCTGGGTGTTGAACGAATCGGGTGCCGATGTGATTGCGAAACTGCCTGATTATGCCGAACTGGTTATTGAGCATCCGCTTGAGATGGAACTGCAGTTCCAACTCTTTTGGGAAAATCGTCATAAGGCCGATCCGATGCATGAGGAACTGCTCTTCGACAATCTCATCCGTGAACACATTGCAACTGAGTTATCCCCCGCGATGGTTGCGAGGGGAGTGTCGAACGAGGTCGAGCTCGATGTGTTGGCCTACAACGTGTTCGGGTTCGTGATCGGGGCGAACTCCCAGTGGCTGGTCGGTCGTGATGATGTGATGCTTCGGGCTGCGTATCGCCGGTTCGCTTCGTCGGCATTGCAGGTGCTGTTCGGATCAGCGCAAGGTGTGCCCTCGCAATAACTCGTAACATAAAAAGGCGGGTCTGACAGTTGCGCGACTTCTGCGGTCAGTCGATTCGCTCGAAACGGCTGACCCGATGAATTCCCTGGTCGCTTTCTTCGTGCGGTGCAGAGATGAGTTCAACAGTGTGGAGAAAACGGCGGTCGAATTCTGCTTGTAGAGCGGTCTGGATCGCAGCGTCGCCAACACGTTTCCACTCCTCGAGTGATTCCCACACGAAGGTGAGCGTGATCTCTCCAGGTCGGCTGTCGTCGAGCCACACCTCTTTCGATCGAAATGGGATGCGGTCGAAACCTGGAAGGAGTGCCTCACCGAGAGTCCACACTTCGTAATCAACCTCAAGAAACTCGTCGACGTGAGCAGGGTCGACACGAAACACGAGAACTTCGATGGGGAGTCGTTCGCTTGGTGTGTAGGTGAACGAACCATGTGGAGCCGGCATGAAATCTCGCTTTGCTGACGGGTCAAGTAGCTGTGTGCATCTTCACATACGGGCGAGGGCGAATACGACCCTTGTGCTCAGAGAACTCCGCGTCGTGTGGGGTCATCTTTGACGACAAGAATATTGGCATGGCTTACAACTCGACAGGGCTCGTTGTTCACGACGCTGATGCCCACATTTTCGCCAGCGGTTCTATCACGACAACTTTGATGATCTGATGGGCGGTCGACTCGGGTCGCTGCTTGCGGCGTAATGACTGATCCCTGGCTGTCACTCAGGAGTGACGCACCAAGAAATATTAAGGCGAAGCTCACCGAGAAGTGTTGTTGAGGTGACGATGGGTAAACCGATGCTTTCGATGGTGAAGCTAATCTTGCGCTTTTGTCGATAGAGGTATCTGTTAATCGAGAACGGTGACAACACCGGTGTTGCCATCAACCCGAACTCTTGCTCCATCGCGAATTCGCCGGGTTGCGTTCGTGGCCGAGACCACGCATGGAATGCCGAGTTCTCGGCTCACTATGATCGCATGGCTCAACGCTGCACCAACATCGACGACAACGCCCCCAGCCGGCACAAATAAGGGCGTCCATGACGGGTCTGTGCTCGGCGCAACAAGAACATCTCCGGGCCCGAGCGCAGTTGGGTCGCTTGAGTCAAGCACAACGCGCGCAACCCCCTCAGAAGTGCCAGGGCACCCCGGGAAGCCTTGGATACTGTCGCCTGCAGCGAGCGGTTCGACGTCGATATCGTTGCGCTTTGGCCATGACGATGGGTCGCTCGGTGAGTCAGCAAAGACAAATTCTGGTTCACGCTCAGCCAACTGTGAGTGGGCGGAGCGACGCTCCCGCAATCGCTCGGTCAAACCCTCAGGTTTGGGGCCAAAGACTTCCTCCATCTCTTCATTGAGCACGAGGCCGAAGTCTTCGATCTCGTCGAACACTTGGCGTTCGACAAATCGACGACCCAATTCACGCAATGGCACTCTGATCTCTTGGATGAGTCGGATGTTGTTGGTTTTCGTTCGTTCCCGAGCCGGAAGCCAAGCACCACTCGCGGCGATTGCCGCAGCGAGTTGCCCGTGAGTTGCAGGGTCAGCCTCAACCGTCGAGAGCAGTGTTTGAGCGGCTTCAGCGCGCTCGGAGGCCCGCTGCTGTTGATGAGTCCGAGGGTCGGCATCTTCTCCTGCGAGACGCATGCGATCGATTGCCGCAAGGGCAATGTTGGGGTGGGTGTCCCAGGTTGGCGATC
>DLTS01000071.1 GCA_002501485.1 Acidimicrobiaceae bacterium UBA7830 | reverse complement strand
ATAACAAGATGGGGAAATAGCGGGGGTTCGGTCAGCAGCCTAGACATGAACTCCAAGCTAGCAAGGATCACCTAGATGACCCTAAAGCCTGGCACCAAGTGACTCAGATCGATAGCCCGCCATCAATGGGAAGAACGACCCCCGTTATATAGGCCGCTTGCTCAGAAGCTAGAAAGGCAACTCCAGGCCCAACTTCGTCAGGTGATGAAAAACGGCCAACCGGTATCTGTGACTGCAACTCAGAACGCTTATCGTCAGGTATTGACGCAACCATGTCGGTCTCGGCGTTCGGGGATACCGCGTTCACGGTAATCCCAAATCGTGCTAGCTCTTTTGCAGTCGTTCTCGTGAAGCCGATGATCCCTGCCTTGGCAGCTGCATAGTTTGCCTGACCGATATTCCCATGGAGACCGGAGAAGGATGTCACATTAATTATCCTTCCATAGTTTTGCTTCCGCATGATTGGGACCACTTCACGCGTCAGATTGAACGTACCATTGAGGTGAACATTGAGCACGTCCTGCCATTCCTGATCGGTCAACTTCCAAACGACACGATCTCGAAGAATGCCGGCATTATTTACAACCACGTCAATGCGAGCGACGCGCTGCAGAACGTCAACAACGCCTGCTCTAACCGCCGTTGCGTCGGAGACGTCGATCTCGAGGGGGATCGCGTCCGGGAGCTCGCTTGCGGCGTTCGCCAAAGCGTGGGGATCGGCGTCGGCAATTGCAACGGTTGCACCCGCTGCGCTGAAGAATTCACTTAGCGAATAGCCGATTCCTCGGGCGCCTCCAGTAACAAGTACCACTCGCCCATCAAAGTCAAAATAAGTGCTCATCGCTTCAAAGCATGTACCGGGCAGCGCCACCGAGCAACCTCCACCGAAACCTCAGCCGGGCTCCCGTCACGCTGCCCGAATCTGTGCTCACATCAACCTTGGTGCACAATGACGAGATGAACCTTGGCCAAGACAAGCACACGAGCGAGCTCATGTCGCGCCTCGAGGCGTTCATGGAAGAGCATATCTACCCTAACGAGGAGCGTTTCTTCCGCGAGTCATCTGAACTCGGTCCATGGTCGGTCTGGCCAGTAGTGGAGGAACTGAAACCCCTAGCTCGCGACGCCGGTCTATGGAACCTCTTCCTTCCGGACAGCGATTACGGGGCTGGGCTAACAAACCTCCAATATGCGCCGCTGTGCGAAGTCATGGGTCGCTCCCATCTCGCGCCGGAGGTGTTCAACTGTTCAGCTCCTGATACGGGCAACATGGAAACTCTTGTCCGCTACGGCACTGACGAGCAGCGGGCGCAATGGCTGCTACCTCTGCTGAACGGGGAGATTCGCTCCTCCTTTGCCATGACAGAACCAGCCGTTGCATCAAGCGATGCAACCAACATCGAGAGCTCAATTGTTCGGGACGGCGACGAGTACATCCTCAACGGCCGAAAGTGGTACACCACGAATGCCACCGACCCTCGATGCGAAATCATCATCTTCATGGGCAAGTCGGCCCCCAACGATCCAGACCGCCACCGACAGCAATCAATGATCTTGGTGCCGAAGAACACAGCAGGGGTAGAGGTGCTGCGTCCGCTTCCAGTTTTCAATTTCTACGGAATGCCGGACCGTGCCTCAGAGGTACTTTTCACAGACGTTCGAGTTCCCGCCTCGAACATGCTCCTAGGAGAGGGCCGAGGTTTCGAGATTGCCCAAGGTCGTCTCGGTCCTGGGCGGATACACCACTGCATGCGTCTCGTGGGGCTAGCCGAGAGGGCGCTCGAGATGATGTGCCAACGGACCCAGCACCGTGTCACGTTCGGTCGACCAATCGCCGAGCAGACGGTAACGCTTGAGCGGATTGCCGAAGCTCGGATTGCAATCGAGCAAACCCGTCTTTTGACCCTCAAAACTGCTCACCTCATGGACACTGTCGGCAACAAGGAAGCCCGACGCGAGATCGCGATGATCAAAATTGCAGCCCCCCAAATGGCATGCAAGGTCATCGACTGGGCCATCCAGGCGTTCGGTGGCGTGGGAACCGCTAATGACTTCGGTCTGCCAGCAATGTTTGCCACTGCTCGGCTCCTCCGACTCGCCGACGGGCCCGACGAAGTTCACCGAAACCAACTCGGCCGTCTTGAGCTGAGACGCTTCGAGGATAAAGAGCCGCTAAGACCCAGGACGGAATGGGTCGCTTGGCCGAAATCATCTACCGGCCCAGAAGCCCGCGAAGGGGGCATCGAATGAGTGACGGATCCAACAAGGGCGAAGAGAATGACGTTCGCAGCGACGGCTTCGCAATGCTTGCTGTCTTGCTGCTAACGGTCGGGCTGATCGTTTATGTCGGGTGGAACGTTATATGAGATACCAAGGCATCGGATCGAAGTCTTGAGACTTCACGCTGCGCCCTTGGGCCTCGACTTTCAGCAGAACCACCCGTTATGTGCGAGCATCTGCGGCGTTCCGGACGACACCCGAGTTCGTGTGGCAATCCCTCCACCCTGATGATTGCAGCACCCGCGCTCTGCGCCGGCTAAGAGTTCCCTATGGAGACTCAACCTTCCACTGAGAGACGCAGCCGCCACCTCTCGGTCACGCGACCGATTTCGGCGCAGCAAGATGAGGTCTGGGGCGTCATCTCGACTCCCGGTTACCTTGAGCTGATTCATCCCTTCTGTGAGAGCAATGTTGTTGTCGAGTGGCCGGGAAAAGCATCGATAGACCAGATTCGCTACCGAAGCGGATGGGTTTACGATCGGTATTTCACATCGTGGATCGACGGAGTCGGCTACGACCTCGAAATTGGTGCTGTAGACGAATCGACCTCAAAAGTTTCCTGGAGGCTGGAACAGCGAAGCGACGACATAACCGACCTGACGATCAGTCTCTGGCCTCGCGTCGTTGTCGACATCCCCGGATTGCGGGGCTTTGTCCGTTGGGCGATCGTTGGGCCAATGATGCGCCGATACCTGCGCTCGGTCACTGCAGGAGTGGACTGGTTCGTAACCCACCAAACCCCAGTGCAAGCCGACCAGTTCGGGTACCACCCTTGGTTCTCTTCAAAGCGGAGGACAAGTGCGTGAATGAACCAACACCTTGAGCAAAGGAGTATTCAACGATTGACCAACGAACCCTGAACAGCAGGCTCCCCGGTGGCGAACTTCCCCACAGCGGAGGTGACGCCAAAACCTGAGCACAAACGCCAGCGTTCAGCGATCGTTGTCCGTTGAGCCCCCTTAGTCTTCAGGACATGCCGAAATCAATGCCACGCGGGGGACCAAACGGACCGATTGCGAAAATGGTTGCAACGAGGTGGTTCCGGGCCATAGGACCAAAGATCCTGCCGCCCTTGCATCGCTTCATACGTCGAGTCACCGCCGGTAAATTCGTGCCTGGGGCAGCACTCGTGCTCTTTTCGACAGGAGCCAGAACGGGGCTCGTCAGGGAAACCCCACTCGAGTCCTTCGACAAAGACGGCTCATGGTTTCTCGTGGGATCCAACTTTGCTCAACGCCATCACCCAGCCTGGACGACCAATCTCCTGGTCAATCCCCATTGCGAAGTCTTGATCAGAGGACGACGGTCGAGAGCGACGGCGACCCTACTTTCGGGCACCGACCGCCAGGCCGCATGGGAATCTGCCATTGAGCACTTCGGTGGCTGGTCGAACTACCCGAACCTCACCGATCGAGAGTTTCGGATTTTCGAGCTGACTCTCGCAGACTGACGAGCACTTGTTGACGCGTTCTGCGTCGCATCGCTCAGCTCAACGTCTTCTCGAGCTGTTGTTCCCGATTGGGCAGTAGCCATCGGAGAAAAGGGAATCGAAAGCGTTTTTTCGCAACGCGATGCGGAGACGGGACGTCGTTGATCGACAAGCATCTAAATAGTGCCCGTCGGATACAGAGCAAGCATCCCGGAAGGCTCCACAAAGATCTGCGCCGGCCGATTCGCCCATTCCTGAAGTGCCTCTACGCAATCGGGAGAGTTGCCATGAAGACGAGCGGGCCGACGACAAAGAGTGCGGCCAGCGCGAGTAATCCTTTTCGCACATTGCTTCGCGAGATCACTAGCGAGATACCTG
>DLTS01000064.1:18624-36553 GCA_002501485.1 Acidimicrobiaceae bacterium UBA7830 | reverse complement strand
CCATCCATGATGAACCAGTTGCTGGTCGATCGAGCCGTCTGGAGTTGCGCGAGACGGGGCGACCACCGGTGAGACATCGCCGATTGTTGCAACACCCACGACCGTCCCAGAGCCTTGGTCTCGAAGCAGTAACCGATCACGCGGAGCGAGTGGCAAAGTGTCTGGAAAGCGCATCCGAAACCACCCTCGTTCGGCGCCCTCGGTGCCTCCGACGGGGCGAAGAGTGACATCCCTTCGCGCCGAGCCAATATGTGCGCTAAATCCTTTGCCATTTCTGATCGTTACTCCTTCGAGGAGTTCAACCTGCACATCGACGACATCGGTGTGAGCCCAACGTGCTGCGGCGATGATGACATCGCCGCGACCCAAGTCCGTGGTTGAAACACCGGAAAGATTGACTGCCGTTCGTCTCACTGCAGCAATCTGGTCACAGTTTGTGCCGTGTCGTTGCACCGACCGCACGTTGACGCGCTGATCGGTTCCTGCAATGAGGAACTCATCTCCGGCACATATTGACCCTGACGACAATGTTCCTGTCACCACGGTTCCTGCGCCGCTCACTGAAAACACCCGGTCGACGAATAAACGTGCCGGCAACTCGCTCAACGCTTGCTCACTCGCTTCTACCTCCCGCACTTTTTCTGCGAGCGTGTCGACGAGAGAGTCAATGCCCTCTCCGGTTACAGCTGAGGTACACAAGGGTTGCGACCACGAGATAGGTGAGACGGCGAGCAATTCATCAACCTCTCTCTCAACCTCAACTCTGCGATCAGCGCTCACAAGGTCAACTCGGGTCAGCGCAACAACTCCCGTCAACGGCCTAATCGAATCGATTACCGCAAGATGTTCAATCGTTTGCGCCCGGCATCCCTCGACTGCATCGATGACAAGCAACGCAATCGATGCATGCGACATACCAGCGATCATCGTCTTCAAGTAGTCAGCGTGACCTGGAACGTCAACAATGTCGAGCACGGTGCCATCGCGTGCGGTGACATGCCCGAAGCCGAGGTCAAGCGTGAGACCTCGTCGCCGTTCTTCCTCTAGTCGATCGGGCTCGATGCCAGTCATTGCCCGAACGAGAGCCGACTTACCATGGTCGATATGGCCCGCGGTTGCGATGACCGCCATGTCAATCTTCGAGCGCAGTTAGCGCCTGGGCAATGTTGTCATCGTCAGACGGATCAACTGACCTCATATCGATCCAGGTGTAACCGTCAGCTACTCGGCCAATCACCGGAAATGGAAGTGCTCGACGAAGTTCGCCAGTTCGGTCACCCTGCACTACGACGGCACGTGACGGCAACGTTGCTGCAGGGGCAGCTCCAGCTCCCACCACTGCCAACGATTCCCGTACCTCTCCACGACCGGCCTGCGTAACTACTCTTTCTGCGCGAGATACGAGATCGTCGGGTGACGTGCTTGCCATCTTCCAAAACAAAATGTCGTCGGTAGCGGTTCGGTTGAGATACGACATCAACACGTGCTGTAGAGGAACAAGCGCGTGATGACCGGGACGAAGCGCTCGCATCAATGGGTGGCGGGCGCACCGCTCGATGAGGTCTGAACGACCGGCAATGACACCGCATTGCGGTCCGCCTAACAACTTGTCTCCACTGAACATCACGATGTCGGCGCCAGCGTCAACACTTTGCTTCACCGACGGCTCGTCGGCGATCCATGAGGGAAACGGTCGCATGTCAGACGGCAACCAGGGCGCCTCCGAATCAAGTAGACCCGATCCGAGATCAACTGCAAGTATCGGCTCTAATCCGGCGAGGTCTTGAACCGATGCAGCCTCGACGAACCCTTCGACCGAAAAGTTGGAGGGATGCACTTTTAGCACCATGGCGATGTCGTGTTCGGCGACATCGCAGGCCTGCTGGTAATCGCTGCGTCGCGTCCGGTTGGTTGTACCAACGTCGACGAGCCGTGCTCCAGATCGTTTCATAACGTCTGGCACGCGAAAGCCGCCGCCAATCTCAACACTTTCGCCTCGTGAAACCGCTACCCCACGACCTTCAGCGAGCGCTGAGAGCACGAGAAGCACCGCTGATGCGTTGTTGTTGACGACGAGTGCATCCTCAGCTCCTGTCAATATCCGAAGGAGCAATGCAATTCCCGTGTGACGTGAGCCCCGAACGCCGTCGTGGAGGTCGAATTCAACTGAGGTTGCCCGCGAGCTTGGTTGGGCTGGATATGGCGCCCGTCCGAGGTTTGTATGCAACAGCACCCCCGTCGCATTAATGACCTCGCCAATTAGCGAGGAGTAGAACTGCTCTGCGAGTATTCGGGCCGCTTCCTCGTAGTCACCAGATTGCTGGTCAACTGCATGGCGAGCACAGTCAACGAGTACCGCGTGCGGAAGTTCGAATTGGCCGGCAAGTGAGCGTGCGAGAGCGTCCACCGATGGAGGTCGTTGATGTGTTCCGCCTTCTGTCATCGGTTGCAGCCAGTGTGATCTACGTCAGGACGAAGCCGACATAATCGTTTGCAACCACTTTGTCGAGTCGACGGCGATAGCGCGGTGCGCCACCGTTGTAGATCATGTGACGCTTGATGTCGTGTCCATCGACGTTTGAGTTGTATCCCGTAAACCAACTCTTCGCGTTTCGCAGCAGCACCAAGCCGTAGAGCTCTTCGATTTCGACAACCCACGCATCCTGTGCTTCTTTGGTGCACTCAACTCGTCGCAACCCCTGTGATCGCATGTGTTCGACGAGATCTGACGCCCACTCAACAGAAGTCTCAATAGCCCGCGGGAAGTTTGTCGATACCGATGCTCCCTGAGGACCGGCGAGCATGACGAGGTTCGGGAACCCCTCAACTTGCACCCCGAGATAGGTCCGCGGCCCTTTCTCCCACTCATCTCTCAGTCGCCGACCGTTTTGACCGATGAATTCAATGCGGTCAAATGCCCCAGTAATGGCGTCGAACCCGGTTGCGTAAATGATGAGGTCGAATTCGTAGGTATCGGCCGAGGTCTTGATGCCCTCTGGAACGATTCGGTCTATTGGCTGCTCCGAGATATCAACGAGCGTCACATTGTTGCGGTTGTACGCCTCGTAGTAGTTCGTCTCCATCGGTACTCGCTGCACTCCGAAGCCGTGGTCCTTGGGAATGAGTTTCTCCGCAACCACCGGGTCATTAACTCGCTCACGAATCTTGTCTGCGATAAACGATGAGAACTCTGCGTTGGCATCTTCTTCCATCAAGACTTCTCGGTAGTTTGCTAGCCAGATGCCAAACCCCGGCTTGTCGTAGAGCTCGTCCCAAAATTCATACCGCTCTTGCTCGGTTGCATCGTGAAACGAGCCATCGATCGGACCATGTAAGAACCCCCCAGGAGTCTCCGCGCAACGGGCAAAAATATCGTCATACCGAGTGCGAATGTCGGCCATTTCTTCGTCGCTGATTGATCCGTTCTTGAGTGGGGCGCACCAATTTGGGCGACGTTGGAACACATGCAACGACTTCACATTCTCTGCAATTGCGGGAATGATTTGCACACCGGTTGCGCCAGTTCCAACGATGGCGACTCGCATCTCTGACATATCAATTGGCTCTTTCGGCCAGTGGTAGGTGTGAAATGACTGTCCGGTGAACTCTTGCTGACCCTCGTATCTTGGGAGCGTTGGAGCGGAAAGAAGACCGATTGCTGGCAACAAGAGATCGCAGGTTATGACTTCGCCGCCGTCAAGATGCAAAGTCCAACGATTTGCATCGTCATCCCAAACAGCCTTCTCAAGCTGCGTGTTGAAACGCATGCCATTGCGGAGCTCGAACTTCTCAACCACATATTGGAGATATTTAAGATTTTCAGGCTGAGGAGAAAACCGTTCTTTCCAATGCCACTCATTGAGTAATTCTTTCGAGAACGAGTAGCCATACGAGTAACTCTCAGAGTCGAAGCGGCAACCTGGATACCGATTCCAATACCAAGTTCCACCTAGGTCATCTCCGGCCTCAAGCACGAGGGCGTCGACGCCAAGGTTTCGAAGGCGGTGCAGCGCGTAGATTCCGGCGACACCGGCGCCGATCACTATGACTTCTCTGTGCTCTACAGATTCAGGATGTGACACGATTTCGCTCCATGGGTTTCCCTTCTTCTGTAAACAAACGCTAGACGGCGAGCGCGTGTTGACTTCAAACGGAGCATGCCAAAGCCGCTCACGAAAGGTGGCTTTGCTACCGTCTCGTTAGTAATTCGGCTGAGGGGGAGTCATGGGGGATGCCGTTCGGATAACTGATGATGCTGGCGTGAGAACCATGACGCTGTGCCGTCCTGGCGAGTACAACACCATCAACCCACAACTTCGAAATGAGCTCGCAGACGCAATCGATTCGGCTCAGCACGATGACGAAATTCGCGTGCTCCTGCTAAACGCCGAGGGCCCTGCGTTTTGCGCCGGATATGACCTCGGTTGGGCGACGAGTGAGCAGGCTGAGAACTCACGGGTGTGGGACTCGGCATCTGACCTTCGCATCTTCGAAGAATTCTCGTCGACCTGGGCAAAGTTGCACGACTCGATAAAGCCTACGATCGCAGCGGTTAACGGATGGTGTATCGCTGGGGGCAGCAATATTGTCTTCCACGCTCACATGATCGTCGCAGGAGAATCAGCGCGATTTGGCTACCCGCCATCCCGGGTGTGGGGCATCCCTGAAGCACCTTGGACATGGGTTGCTCGAATGGGGTTGCAACAGGCGCGTCGCTACATGCTCACCGGTGACGAGATCACTGCCCAAACGGCACTTGACATGGGTCTCGTTCTTCAGGTTTCAGCCGATGACGACCTCGCCGACGACGCATGGACACTCGCAACACGAATTGCTCAAGTACCAACCAACCAACTCGAAATGATTACGAGATCGCTTAATGCGGTCGCGGACCATATGTATGACCCGCCGGCATCTCGACGGCTCGGAACTCTCTTTGATGGAGTCGCTCGGCACAGTCAAGAGGGAAAAGACTTCGTCGCTCGCTCGGAAGACGTTGGCTTTCGAGAAGCTGTTCGAGAACGTGATCGACCATTCGGTGATTACGGTGAACGAGGATCACCTGAATAGACGATGACTGGCGATAACACCGAAAGGATAACTCCATGACAACTCCACCACTCACCAAGAGCCACACCATTGGCCCAAGCGAGCCAGCAATCCTTGATCTCACCCTTGGCGATGTCCTCCGACGCGCTGCATCTGAGCGACCGGATCAACCTGCTCTGATTGCGTCCAACACGGGCTCAACATGGACATTTGCCGAATTGCTCTCAGACGCAGAGGCTGTGGCTCGTGATCTGGTTGAACGGTTTGAACCTGCCAGCCGCATTGCAATCTGGGCACAAAATCTTCCTGAGTGGGTCATTGCCGAGTACGCAATCGCTCTCGCCGGGATGGTGATCGTTACGGTGAACCCAAATCTCCTCGAGGACGAAGCGGCGTACGTCTTCAACCAGTCAACATCGGTGGGCGTGATCGCATCGACCAGCTACCGCGGCCGCAATCTCATGAGGATCGCTGAGCAACTCATGGAGCGGTGCCCGTCGATTCGTGAGGTGTCTTCGTTGAACGAGCTCACCTCTGTCGCGCAACATGCAAGGTCGTCTACAACGCCGCTGCCGGAGCCCGATCCGGGTGACCTCGTCATGATTCAGTACACCTCGGGAACGACCGGCTTCCCAAAAGGGGCGAGTCTGCATCACAGAGGGATCGTTACCAATGCGCTGCACAGCACCCTTCGCAATGGGAGCAAGCCAGGCGACGTCATTATGGGAGCAATGCCACTCTTTCACACCGGCGGATCAGTGTTGGTCGTGCTCGCCGCTGGCACACGAATGCTGACGACTGTGATCATCGAGGAATTCGAGCCCGGACACGCTCTAGATACGATCGAAAAGTACGGAGTCAACCTCGGCGGCGGTGTCCCGACGATGCTCATCGCCATGATGGAGCACCCAACATTCAAAGACCGCGACCTCTCATCGCTCACAACGATTACCTCGGGTGGCTCTACTGTGCCTGCGGCACTCGTCGAGCGTTTTGAGCGCGAAGTTGGGGCGAAACTGACCATTGTCTTCGGTCAGACGGAGATGTCGCCCGTCGCGACAATGACGCGACCTGATGACGGCGTCGACGATAAGGCCAACAGTCTTGGGACTGCGCTTCCCCATGTTGAGATCAAGATCGTCGATCCGGATGGGAATACGGTTCCTATCGGTGAGCCCGGAGAATTTTGCACTAGTGGTTACCTCAATATGCTGGGCTATAACGACAATCCTGAGGCGACAGAAGAGACCATCGACTCTGATGGATGGTTGCACTCAGGTGATATCTGCTCAATGGACGAGCGAGGGTATTGCTACATCGTTGGTCGGATCAAAGACATGATCATTCGTGGTGGAGAAAATATCTATCCGAAAGAGATCGAGGAAGTGTTGTTCCGTCACCCCTCGGTTGGCGAGGTCGCAGTCATCGGTCTGCCCGACGACAAGTGGGGTGAAACCGTTGGTGCAGTCATACGTCCATCCCCTGACGCATCGCCATCGGTTGCTGAACTTCGGGCTTGGGTACGCGAGCACCTCGCACCTCACAAAACTCCAGCCAGTTGGTTTACCACCAACGAGTTTCCTCTCACCGGGTCTGGGAAGATTCAAAAGTTCGTTCTTGTCGAAATGTGGAACAAAAACGAACTTGAAAGTCTTGAGTAAGCACTCGATCACGTCGGTGATTGGTGCAGGCGATTCAAATTACAATCGAGTTGTGCGGGCCGAAGCTTTCTATCGATCGACCCTCACTCGAGAGTGACGCGTCAACTGGGGGAAATCGTGGGCATCAAGCAAACGCACTTAGAGGATTACTTTGTGCTCTCAGCCGCACGGTAAAAAGCTCAGTTCAAAGAATTATTTCGCTCTTGGCAGACCGTCATCCGGCTCTTCTGGCCATCGGCGTTCGATCCCTTTTCAACAAGGTCAGGTAGAGCCCGCGCCCCCAAGAATCGCCTTTACTTCGAGGAATTCTTCGAGGCCGTGGGAACCCCATTCTCTTCCGTTCCCAGACTGCTTATATCCGCCAAATGGGGCATTGAAGTCAGGACCTGCACCATTGACGTGCATGTTCCCAGTTCGGATTTGGCGGGCCACCTCTACAGCGCGGTCATGGCTCCCTGAGATATATCCAGCAAGCCCGAACACCGTGTCGTTTGCGATGGAGACGGCTTCTTGATCATTTTCGTAGCCAATCATGGAAAGGACAGGACCGAATATCTCTTCCTGAGCTATTTGCATATCGTTTGTGACATTTGCGAATAGCGTCGGCCTTACATAGAAACCCTTCTCAAGGCCCTCTGGCCTTCCAGTGCCTCCGCAAACTAGTTCTGCTCCCTCATCGATACCAGCTTGGATAAGCGCTTGAATTTTGTTCCATTGGACCTCTGAAACAACGGGTCCAATGGTGGTCCCGTCGGTAGTCGGGTCCCCGACCGATATGGACTCCATCGATGCTTTAGCTATTGCTTTCGCTTCCTCCATTTTCGAATTAGGGACAAGCATCCTTGTTCCAGCGTTACATGACTGTCCAGAGTTCATGCACATACCGAAAGCGCCCTTACCGACGGATTCTTCAAGATTCGCATCATCAAGAATGATGTTCGCCGATTTCCCCCCTAGTTCCTGAGCAACTCGCTTCACGGTCGGAGCGGCGTTCCTCGCAACTTCAATTCCAGCTCTGGTCGAGCCAGTAAAAGACATCATGTCAATCCCAGGATGGGATGACATATAGGATCCCACCGTCGGCCCGTCACCATTGACTAGGTTGAAGACCCCCGCGGGAACGCCTGCTTCGTGCATGATTTCCGCGAAAATGATGGCATTTAGGGGAGCGACCTCCGATGGTTTTAGGACCATAGTGCAGCCGGCTGCCAGGGCGGGGGCGACCTTACAAGCTATTTGATTGATCGGCCAGTTCCAAGGAGTGATCATCCCTACAACTCCTATTGGCTCCTTGACAATAAGGGTTTTCCCACGCTCTTCTTCAAATTGAAAGTTAGCTAAGACCGCCGCCGTTGTTGCGAAATGAGCTAACCCAGTTCCTGCCTGAGCCGCCTTCGACAAGCCGTTCGGGGCACCCATTTCTGAAGTGATTGCCGCTGCAAGATCTCCCGACCGTGCTCCAATGATTTCGGTGATTTTGTTAAGTAAATCCATTCGTTCTTCGACTGAAGTTTGTGAGAATGAATGAAATGCTTCCTGAGCGGCAGCGACAGCTGCGTCGACGTCATCATGATTACCAAGGCGAATCATTCCTACCGCCTCTTCAGTAGCCGGATTTATGACCTCGATGGTTTCCGTACCCCGGGGTTCAACCCACTCGCCGTTTATATAAAACTTTTCATTGTTGCTCATCTGCACTCCCTTGGTTCTCTCCACAAAGATTACACCTCTCTGCAGTATTGAATACTGTTGACTCCACTTTTAACTTCCGTCAAGTCATCGCCGCAATCCTTAAAACAAGCAGAGGTGATTCGGTCCCAGATACCTATATCGGCGAGGCGTTACTTCGCCTTGACAGCTCGCTTTCGACAGGGTTCGCATCACAGTTGTTCTGACCGTCCCATCGAAACACTGCATTATCAGTGGACCCAAACCTTCACTGCAGCGAGCCCAGGAATTCTGCAATTAGCAACGACCACGTTGCGACGTCATTTGCAGAAGTCGCTATCGAGAGTTCTGATGCGGAGATCAGACTGTGAAGAGCCTCTGCACTTCTTACCGGGTGCCCGGTATCGCCTGACCAAGTCAGGATCAAGGTGGGGACTGAGATATCCCTCACCTGGTCTCGTCTTGGAAAGTCAGCAGTTGCTGCTCCTCGCAGCACATGTGCCATCTGTTCGTGATCGGCAGTTCGCATGTTGCGTTCAATCCGGTCATGCCATTCTGGCCCGAAAGGATCAGGCGGAGGTATCTGCCGACTCGCCTCGATCACCTGATCAATGTTTCCGCTGGCAATGCAGTCGGCACGCTCAAGGTAAAGCGCTCGCTGAGCGTCTCGAGTCTCCCACGCTGTTGGCGGAATCACCAATACTAAACCGGTAATCCGAGACGGTGCTGCGACGGCAGCATGGAGAGCAGTGCCCGCCCCCATCGACGCGCCTCCCGCAATGTAGGTCGTCACGTCGAGAGCGTCGGCGAGAGCGAGTTGATCTTCGGCGAGGCGCTGCCAGGAGTAGTCACTGAGTTCTGGTGTCATCGTGGACCGTCCGTGGCCACGGGCGTCATATCTGATGACCTCGTTATGAGCGGCAATAGAAGCCCAGTCGAAATCGAGCAACTCTCGTTCAAGAAACATTGATGAGGTCAACCCGTGACCCCAGATGAACGGCTGACCGCTCCCGCCTCGATCGACTGAGAGCGAAAGGTCGTCAAGAACGACGTTGTGCCGCATTTCAGGAATTCAGTTCGACACCAATCAGGGGAAGAACCTCAGTCGCCATGAGTTCAAGTTGCTCGTTCATCGCTTCTTGTGTGAGGCCCGGCATATCGAAGAACAGCACGAAGTGTTCGACGCCGACCTCATCGCGATAACGGCCCATCGTGTCCGCGACTTCTTCAACAGACCCGATTGCCATCACATCTTGATCGATCGAATCTTCAAGCCTTGGTTTGTGATCAAACGGAGTCTCAGATCCATCAGGCATTGAGTAACTGCGGAATCGACCATATGGCGATAAGAATTTGATCCATTCGTCATGGGCATTACGTGCACCTTTGCGGGCCTCATCAGAGGTTCGGCCGACGTGAGCATTGAGTGCTAAGCAGCGGCGATCACCCTGACCGAGTTCCCAACCGTGCTCGTTTGCCTTGGTGCCGAACTCGTCCCACCATGTCTTCGTTTTCTCGATGCCGCGAGCAGGCATGACCGCGTGATGTCCGACGCGGGCCGTGTACTCGAGAGTCGCCGGAGAGGTGACTGCCTGCCACACATCAATTGGTGCGATCGGCTTCGGAATGAGCGTGAGGTCTTGGACAGTGGAACCACGGTCGGGAATACCAGGGGGAGGCAGCACGAAATGTTTACCGGTGAACGAGAAGCGCTCGTTGTACCAGGCCTCTTTGATGATCTCCATCGATTCCTCGAAGATCTCACGGTTGACACGATCAAGCTCGGCAGACATCTCGTTGTCACCTGACGCAACAACCCCACCAAGCGACTGAGCCTCACGAGGAACCGTGCCGCGCCCAACCCCGAATTGCATCCGATCATTGGTGAGTATCTGCATCATCGCAGCATCCTCTGCGAGACGAAGAGGATGCCATTGCGGAACGATGTTGAACATTTGTCCGAGGCGTAGGCGCTCTGTCTCTTTCGCGAGGTGCAACCCAAACAAAATGAGGTTCGGAGTCACCTCATAGCCTTCATATTGAAAATGGTGCTCGGTAAGCCACATCGTGTCGTAACTAAGCCGGTCCATCGTTTTTGCCCAGGCCGTCAAATTGTCATAGCAAGCGATGAAGTCTGGATTGTCGTAGCGGCGGTCTACGGGCTCTGGCCCCCCGTAGCCGGCATCAGGCATCGGTACTCCACCATAAAAATTCGCATCGATTCGCACAACAGCAGTTTGACATGCGCGCGACGGCTTCGCACGAATCACCTACAGAAAACTCATGGTTTTCACTAGGGCCTGGCGCCCAAGCCTCTATTGACTACCGCAACGCAGTGCCTCAACGACCCGACCAAGATGGAGGCCGCTTTTCTGCGAAGGCCTTTGGGCCCTCCTTGGCGTCCTCTGATGAGAACACTGCAGCCATGACCGGGCGTTGGTGCTCCCAAAACTCGGCTTCGGTTCGACCCTGAACCGCCTGAATCATCTGCTTCGATGCTGCAACCGAAAGCGGCGCGTTCCGAGCGATGCGATCTGCAAGTTCCATCGCTCCCTCGACCGCCCCACCTTTTTTGGTCACCCGAGAGACAAGCCCGTACTCCGCGCCTTTTTCCGCAGTAATCGGATCTGCCGTCAGCGCCATCTCCATTGCGACCGCATACGGAACACGACTTGGTAACCGGAGCAACGCTCCGCCTGCGGCGAGAAGCCCGACACCGACTTCGGGGATTCCAAGTTTCACACCCTCGGCCGCAACAATGAGGTCGCAGGTCAACGCAACTTCAAGGCCACCAGCTAAGGCGAAGCCTTCGACTGCGGCGATGAGCGGCTTTTTCGCACCGTTTTCTAGAAACTCGTTGAACCCGACTGGAGGTCCGTCGGTGAGGAATGCTTTGAGGTCCATCCCCGCACAAAATCCGCGGCCTGCACCCGTCAGCACCCCAGCAGTGAGTTCGGGGTTCTCATCGAGTTCACGAACAGCTGCCACGAGACCTTGTGCAAGATCTGTGTTGACCGCATTCATCTGATCGGGTCGGTTCAAGGTGATGAGGAGAACTCGACCTCGTACTTCGGTTACTACTGCTGCTTGATCGCTCATGACGACAACTCCTTCATCGTGAATGTGCCCGAGGGCCGGTTACCCAGCAATGTATGTCGTGCAGTTGGTCGCTCTCGAATCAGCACATCTTTACTCACGGCTCGATCACGGGCCTGTATCGCATAGCGACAACGTTTGCGTGTTCAGTTTGGCCGCTGGTTCTTTTCTGATCGCTCTTTCCATTTCTTCGCCAGCACAAACCCAAGAGCGATTCCAGACAAGATGATGAACAACGAAGAGGTTGTCATGCTCGCACCTTAATTCGTGCTACTTCGCTTTTAAGGGAAGACGATTGAAGGAGCCAATTTGGCGTGTTCACTCTTGTGGGTCTGAGCAGGAACACTGCTGCTGCCACCCCCTGAGCAAGGCACCACTAACAAAGCCGGGCGTATCACAACGCCCTTCCCATTCCCGGCCTCTCAACTTCGATTGACTTGGGCGCCAGTCACTCGACGTTGGTAGTCCCCTACAGGAATATTTGTTGGAAGGTTGAATCCCTGGTTGTTCAGTAAATCGTATGCGAGAGGGTCTACCTGCTGCAGTTCAGCTCTCGTGCAAAGGAACCACTCATCTTCACTGTCTGCACATTTGTTCGTGTATTCCGGGCTGAGGGCATCAATATTTGCCATCAAGATCCAGTAAAAGTATTCGTGGATTTGACAGTAATAGTCGCACGAATCGTCGTCATAGCGGTACCACGCCGACTCTGGGTAGCTTTCAGGAACGGTTCGAAACTGCCCTCCGCGTGCGGAGTCCATGGCGTCGGCGAGGCGGCTGCCGGGCTCATCTCCGAAATATTCCGGATACGTGTGGTACCAACCCATGGAGAGGACATGCCAAATTTCTTCGAGATTGGTATCCCACGAGCCCGCTTGTCTTACTCCGCCGAATGCCCAGCTGTCCTCGCCGAAGTACATACTGGCGGCCCAGCCAAGGTTGTCTTCACAAAACGAGCCGCTCAAAGAAGGAAATATCCTTTCTCGCAGTTCTTCAGTCCAAACGGGCACGACAAAGTTGTTGTCTACTAGGAAGCGGTGAACTTCGGGATCGTCGACGACACCGTCAGCGTCATTGTCCATGAATTCGGCAACAACATTGGCGGAATGCTCAATGTACTTTCTCGGGATACTGGAATGAGAAATCACGTAAATACCGAAGACGTTTACGAATACATCGAGTTCCTGGTTCAGACAGTCAAACGGGTGCTCTGCCAACAGTTCTGCAGTGAACTCATCGCTCAAAGTCGTTGATGAATCGTCTTCGCCATCAACTGATTGCTCTTCGTTTTCGGAGGACTCCACAACAATCCGAGCCGATTCAACCTCGGTCTCTGCCTCGTTCTGCTCAGAAGAACTCCCCAAAGAACCTGAGTCTCCGCAACTTGAAATCCCTACGGCGACGCCTAAGGCTAAGCACACGACAACAGTCCGCTTGATGTTAGAAACCTAGCACTCAGTACTCCCAGCCTCGCAAAAGCAAGTCCCTAAGCAACCTCCCGCCACTCCAGGTGGGCCATGTTCTGGCGGAAGTCGAGCATCATTTCGTCGCCTCCAGAAGAGCGCTCCGGACCTCGAGACCCGATAGTTCACGTCATCGGCCGAGCGAGCCCCTCGACAACCTCAGCATTCGCCAACTCGACGAGCATCTCCGGGGCACCAACAACTTTCAGCGCCCGACTTCCCCCACCAACAACGATGCGTTCGCGATCCATCACCGCAGCATCGATCCACAGCGGAATCGTGTCGGGAAGGCCAAAGGGCGTTACACCACCCATCACCATTCCCGTCACCTCTGCGGTGAGGTCAGCCGGAGCAAATGAGACTTTTCTCACCCCAAGCCGTTTTCGAACGGCCCCATTGACGTCGAGCCGGCTCGTTGCGAGCACGACACATGCAGCAAACACGGGCGACTCACCCTTCGATGCGATGACGATCGTGTTCGCTGAGTCGTAGGGCGAGAACCCGTAATGCTCACAGAACTTGGCTGTATCGGCGAGATCGGGATCACATGGCATTGCCTCAAATGGCACACCGGTCGCGGTCACGACGTCAAGCACTCGCTGTTCAATCTCGCTCATTGCCACATTGTCGCAAGTGTTGACCTCGCTTGACGACTTTCGTACCGTTCAGATCATGAGTCGTCACCACGGACATGATCACGGCCACATTGAGCCACCAGAAGTCGTCAATATCGACGACGGCGTCTTTGCATATATCCAGCCAGACGGATCGTGGTGGATCAACAACTGCGGGATTCTTGCCAACGGGGGTGACACCGTCATCGTCGATACCTGCTCAACCGAACGCCGCACGAACCTCTTTCTTGAAGCGGTTGAGCGCCTCGACTCAGGCCCCATACGAGCCGTGGTCAATACACATCATCATGGCGATCACACCCACGGAAATTGGCTGACAAAACCAGCCGCAATCATTGGCCATCGTCGATGCCGAGAGGCAATTCTAGAAGCCGGTCTGCCACATTTTGAGGGCGTGTTTGAACCCGTTGATTGGGGCAACATTCAAATCGAGCCGCCGATGGTGACGTTCGACGATCACATCGATGTGCATTGCGGCGATATTCGAGCAGAACTTCACTACATCGGAACACCTGCTCACACGACCAACGACATTGTGGTCTGGTTGCCCGACCGAAAGGTGCTCTACACGGGAGATCTCGTCTTCAACGGCGGGACACCGTTCATGTTGATGGGCTCGGTTACTGGCTCACTCGCGGCACTCGATCGGCTCAGCGAATTTGATGCCGATGTGGTCGTCCCTGGGCACGGACCTGTCTGCGACCTCACGGTCATCGATCAACTTCGGGCCTACGACAACTTCATTCTCGACCTCGCCCAACGCTCAATTGCAGATGACGTCAGTGCCCTCGAGGCAGCGAGAGAAACCGACCTCGGCGAATTTGGAGAACTCACTGACCCAGAGCGAATCGTCGGCAACCTTCACCGAGCAATGTTCGAACTACACGGTGCTGAGCCTGGAAGCACGATCAACATCGTTGCCACAATCGGCGACATGGTTGCGTACAACGGCGGCAAACCACTGAGTTGCCTCGCCTAGGCCGGGTCCGCCTGGATCTCGCCGACTACATAAAGAGGCGACGATTAGTTGGGCAGCACTATAGAGCCTGAAGGGCCGGACAATTCGACGTGAAGTCCCGGCGAGTCAGCGCGTTCGACCTCCATAGTCTCCCCAAGTGCAGCAAGCAACTCATTGACGCGCTCTGGATCAGGGTGAAGGCCGTGCATTTCGGCAACGATGAGTCCGGGCGCAGCAGTTTCCGATGGGTGTCTCGATTGACCCCAATCAATGAAGAACGGCAAAATTCCGCCCTCGGTGTCTCCTGTCGGCAGACTCAAATGCCAGTCAAGTGTCATGTCGGGGGCAACCCGTCGCATCGCTACAGGCTCGGTGTAGCCAAGACCCACCTGTGCACCTGAAGCAACCACCGATGACAGATCGTGTTGTCGAGCACACCATGTGACGACCCGATGGGTCTCCAACTCATCAATTCCGAACGATCGCGGCACACCTGGGTCACCTTGCTCTGGGTCAGGCCCGATGATCTCAAGGTAGGTGTCGCCAAAGGAACACAACCGATTTCGTGTTCCGTTGTTGACATGAGGGCCACCCTCAGAGGCGACGACGCCGGTGAGGTCGGCGATCCACTCTGAACTAATAGCAATATCTGGCGTTGCAAACACTATGTGGTCAAGCATCTCTTGAGACTAGACACCGAGCGTTCCGAGCGCCGACGCCCAACGAATATTCGCCTTTCCCAGTGTGACAGTCTTGGGAGATGGCAGACATATTGAATGCTCACGCTACGAACTTCGGCGACCGTCCTGCGGTCATTGATGACCGCCCGGATCGCAACGTGCTCACGATCACGTATGCCGAACTTGATCACTACACCAACCAACTTGGCCATCTTTTGGTCGGCCACGGCATGAAACCTGGAGACCGGGTGGTCTGGTGCGGACAGAATTCGATTGGCGTCGTCGCAGTCATGTCTGCTGCAAGAAAGATTGGTGCCACAGCGGTACCACTGAACTACCGACTCTCTGATGACGAAGCGGCATATGTCATTGATCACTGCGACGCTGAGATCGTGTATGTCGATGCAGATTTTGCTCCGATGCTGGAACGGATTCGTGAGGGCATCCCAAAAATCAGAGAAGTTCTCGTCTTCGACGGTGAACTTCCAACATCTGATTCATGGTTCGTGTCAGTCGATGGGGAGATAAGTTCAATGCCAACATCATCTCCGCCTGAGCCTCCGGCGGAAACCGCAGATGGCGCAACGATGATTTACACCTCGGGAACAACCGGAAAACCAAAAGGCGCATTCCGTCAGAGGGCGACGGACCCAACGCAAATGCTTGCCATGCTCGAACACATCGGCTACCAGGTGGACGACACGTACCTCACAACCGGCCCGCTCTACCATTCAGGCCCTGCGGGGTTCATGAGCATTGCTGTCAACATGGGCCAAACCGTCGTCGTGCAACGCAAGTTCAATGCCGAAGACTGGCTTCGGCTCGTCGACAAGTACCGCTGCTCCTCAACATTCTCCGCTCCAACTCCAATTCGGATGGTCTGCAACCTTCCAGATGAGACGATTGCAAACTACGACGTGTCATCGATGCGGGTGATGATTGCAAATGCCGCCCCATGGAGTTTTGCTCTTAAGCAGCAGTATCTAAACCACTTCCCCGCTCACTCGCTCTTCGAGGTCTACGGCTCAACCGAACTTGGAGTGAACACCATTCTTCGACCCGAAGACCAGCTCCGTAAGCCCGGGTCATGCGGCAAACCCTCCCCAATGGTCGAAATTAGGCTGTACGACGATGATGGCAACATTGTTGAAGGCATAGGCCCAGAACACACCGGAGAGCTCTTCGTTCGTTCACCATCGGTGTTCAGTGACTATTACAAGCAGAACGACAAGTTCATGGAAGATCACCGTGACGGGTTCCAGACCGTCGGCGACATCGCATACATTGATGATGAAGGATTCATCTACATCTGCGATCGCAAGAAAGACATGATCATCTCGGGCGGAATGAACATTTATCCGGCTGAGATTGAAGCCGCTTTAGAGCAGCACCCCGGCGTCTTAGAGGCCGCAGTGTTTGGAATTCCGAGCGAAGATTGGGGAGAAATTGTTCACGCGGTCGTCGTGCAAAATGGAACGACAGAAGTGACCGAAGAATTGCTCGATCAACATGCCCGAACACATCTTGCGAGTTACAAGATTCCTCGGAGCGTTTCTTGGACAGACGAACTTCCAAAAACGGGTTCAGGAAAGATACTGAAGCGAGAACTGCGCCAACCGTACTGGGATGAGTTCAACTCAGCGATCTAGTAACCCTATTTCATACAGATGCTCTTTACTGCCACCTGGGTTCGTCGATCACCGTATTGACAAGCATGCCTACTCCGGTGACATCTACTGAGACCTGGCGGCCGGGTTCAAGCCACAACGGCGGCTCCTTGACATAGCCGACACCGCCCGGAGTGCCGGTGGCGATGATGTCGCCAGGCTCGAGCGTCGTAAACATCGAGCAGTAGGTGATGACCGCTTCTAGGTCGTGAATGAGCAGGCTGGTCGATGCCTGTTGAACGACTTCGCCGTCGACTCGTGTTGTCAACGTGAGCGCGTACGGGTCAACAATCTGATCAGCGGTCACCATCCACGGACCGCAAGCTCCAGAACGGTCAAATGACTTTCCGGGAACGAACTGTGAGGTATGACGCTGGAAATCTCGCATCGTGCCATCCATAAAGCAGGTGTATCCAGCGATCGCGGCGAGAGCGTCGTCTCGCGTGGCATACCTTGTCGGCTGGCCGATGATGATGGCAAGTTCACCCTCGTAGTCATAGCTCGTGCTTACTCGTGAACGCTCGAGATGTTCGCCATGACCGACAAGAGAGCTGGGGAACCGGGTGAAGATCGCCGGATGTGGTGTGGCCGCGGCCGCTTGGTCAGATTCTGCGATGTGGGCTGCGTAGTTCTTACCTACACAAAGGATTCGGCGCGGAAATGGCACCGGAGGCAACAACGTCACATCATCAAGATTGAACCTTGTCGTCTCAGCGACCATCGAATCAACACGACTACGACCGCCTTCTGCGTGTACTTCAGCTACCAGCTCTTGAGGAGATGAAAACGATGAACTGAGATCTGCGAGTTCGCTACCACTCACCACTCCGAAAATGATGTCGGTGCCTCGCCTTGCTGATGTGATTTTCACTTCGGTCTCCCTCTGCGGATAATTCGCTTCAGTTTGTCGCACAACACGAAATCAAGGTGACCATGTCTATGAGACTCCGTTGTGGAAACGTAACTCGCTCAAGAACGACGCAGAAATGACAAAGGCGCCCGGAACTTCGAGCGCCTTTGCAGAGAGCGGACGACGGGATTCGAACCCGCGA
>DLTS01000064.1:0-18292 GCA_002501485.1 Acidimicrobiaceae bacterium UBA7830 | reverse complement strand
CACCTTGGCAAGGTGATGCTCTACCAGCTGAGCCACGTCCGCGTTGTGTCAGAGAAATCTACCAGCCCGGTGCCCTGAGCGGACACCCGCCAAATCGATCAGATCTCGGAGTCACCGCCCGGACGAAGATCTATCGTGAGCGTCAACACACCGTCAATCAGCTCCCAAGATGCATCTCCGACGATTGCGAAATCCATGTAGTCCTGCTTGGCCTGATCGATAAACGCTTTCCGCTCATCGCCGGCTACCGGCGGAAGAGGACGCTGCTTCACCGCAAGAGCACGCTCCTTGAAGCGCTCCAACATTCCGTCAACATCAAGGCCTGGTTGAGAATTGCTCATTCTTCAAATCGTACTTCGTCGTCAATCTCGGTGTCATCTGCGATGACCGGAATCGCTGAGGTTCGAAGTGCGGTTCGCTCGTCGTCGTCAGCATCTTGGTACCGCCGTGAGCTCATTCGCTCAAGCACCATCAGCGAAAGACTGTCGACTGCCGTAACCCTCCACAGCCAAACGGCCAGCGCGCCGAGTCCGACAGCCAAGCCGAGGAGGACAACAATGATGACAACAACCGTGGCCGACGCCGAAGAATCACCAACGGACACGTCGGCTGCCCACAATGCGACCGTCTCCCTGACCTCCACTCTTTGAGTGTGCCAGACCTAGCGTTGGTGGAACGAACAAAAGATTGTGGTTCGCCCGGAGACCTTCACACGCGAGAGAGGAGCCCCGTCAACCGGGCATGCCGGAAGGCTTGCTCGAACTTCTGGGCTCAGCACTCCGGTGTGGCTTCCTCCTCGTTCACCCAGTCGAGTAACGACTGCCGAAATATGAGGCGAAAGTTTGCGTCGTTCGTCGACGCTGAGAGTCGCAAACATACGACACGGGTCGATCCCCGCCGAGAACAAAACTTCATCGACCAACATGTTCCCAAGGCCGGCGATAACCCGTTGATCAAGCAGCACTGACTTCACCGCAGCCGTACGACGCCGCTGCCGGTCAAGTACATCATCAAGTTGATGTGCGTCGGCGATGAAGTCGACACCAAGAGTTGACCAGTCAGGGTTGAGCGTAAATCGAGCCCAACGCCGCGGATCATTGACGCGCAACGAGCCGACATCGGTTGTCAACTTGAGCCGATCCCACTCTGGTCGCTCAGATGACGGCCCGTATTCAAGGGCACCGATTGGTGCAACGTCATTGATGATCACGCGTCCCGTCATGCCGAAGAACAATTCGAGATGATCGTCATCGAGCATGAGCGCGAGACGTTTGCCATGCCGACGCACACCTTGCACTCGCTGGCCGACAAGGATCGACAACTCACTCGAGTCGGTGCAGCGATCATCAACCTCAATGGACGTAACCACATGCCCAACGAGTTCACTTGCAGCATCGGCATAGATCGCTGCTTCAAGTCCTTCTGGCATGGCAACTAGTCGAGGCGGTTCAGGAAGGCCGCTATCGGAGCGCTCATCTGCTCAGTTTCCATGAGAAAGGCATCGTGCCCGTGAGGAGAGTCAATCTCTACAAATTCGGTGGGCGCACCGGCAGCAATGAATGCATCAGCAATCTGCTGCTGTTGGTATGCCGGGTACAAGATGTCGCTCGTGACACCAATTGAGAGGCATGGCATGTCAACATCACGCAACGCTCGCTCAACCGACTGACGTCCCCACGCAACATCGTGAAGATCCATTGCCTTTGAAATCAGCAAGTAACTGTTTGCATCAAAACGGCGAGCGAGTTTTTCGCCGTGGTAGTTGAGGTAACTCTCAACCTGAAATTCTTGCCAGAGACCGAAGCGATCGCCAGTGGAACGATCGGCAACTGCGCGACCAAAACGTTCAGTGAAAACATTGTCGCTCCGAAAGGTCACCTGAGCGACTTGACGAGCGATCGAAAGCCCCTCGGCTGGGCCCTGCCCGGGCGCAGCGTCGTAGTAGTCGCCACCCTGCCATTTTGGATCGATTGAGATCGCTCTTCGACCGATCATTCCCCATGCGATCTGTTGAGCTGATGCCTGAAGGCACGTCGCAATCGGGATAATTGAGCCGACACGGCGTCGATAGGTCGCCGCCCATTCGAGCACCTGCATGCCGCCCATCGATCCACCGATCACCGATGCCCAACGATCGACGCCTAAGTGTCGAGATAAACGTTCTTGAGCACGAACCATGTCTCGAATGGTGACCACTGGAAATCGGGGGCCATACGGCGCCCCATCGGAACTGTCTCGGTCGATAGAGGCAGGCCCTGTCGAACCTTGACAGCCCCCGAGCACATTCGAGCACACCACAAAAAAATCGTTCGTATCAATTGCAAGCCCCGGCCCAATCAAGGCATCCCACCAGCCCGGGGCAGGGTGTCCAAGTTCGGCTCGGCCAGCGGCGTGGGAATCACCAGTCCAGGCATGGCATATGAGGATTGCATTAGACGCATCGCTGTTGAGTTCACCCCACGTTTCATAGGCGAGCGTGACCGACTGCAGTACTGACCCTGAGTCAAGAGCGAATGGTCGATCGTCAGCAAAGGTAAAGAACTGACGACGACCAACGGGGTCTCCTGGCGCCCAGGCACCCGTTACCGGCAGATCTTCAGACATTTCCTTCACCTCCTCGCGTTCAGCGACACAACAGCACTGTGCATCTGAGCGAATCGGCGCCGGTTTGCCGGGTATCCGACCGCATCGCACATCGTGTGCAAGCACCTTGGGGGCGAACCCAGGTTGCCGGGCCAAGAGCACTACGACTCCGACCGCTCTGAATGCGTTTCAAACGCTAGCAGTATTCAACGGTGAATGCACCGGAGTCTTCATCAAGGGTCGCCGCGGTCGTCGTCGACTGCGCTCGTTCGATCAATCGCACACGCCGGAGTGCCTCCCGGCAAACGGTGTCGGTTGCGTGCAATGACGCGATACGCAGCACTTCCAAGAAAGCTGATTCCCGGCAGCGGGATTACTCGCCCGAGCACTCCCCACAGGCCGCCACGAAACCGCATTGCCGCAGCGACCGCAGCATGACCGCTGTGGATCTCCCCATTGAGACCAACCCATTGAAGAGCCTCGTTGCATTCATGCGATGTGAGTCCGAGCCGCAGAAGATCTGCATGTTGCCATGGTTCTACTCGTGGGAGCCTCAACCACTCTCGAGCCCTGTTCGCCGAGGAGGTGCAGAACCCACAGTCACCATCAAATATCAGCACCGGTAGGTCGGTCGGTGACGTCACATCTCTCCAATAACTGGTTGGGCGTAGCGCATCCGCTGTTCGTAGCCCTCTTCATATGGCAAAAAGCCCTGCCGGTCGGGGTATAGCATCTGCACGACGGAAATTGACTGAGTGCTGAACTCCTCGAGCGCCGGACACCACGAGGCGGCGACTTCGTCGCTGAGCAATGTAAACGCGCACCGCTGCTCACCATCGAGCAAACCCACCAGTTCGCATCCAGTCGGAATATCAGCCCCGCCTTTGAGAGCATCTACCGCAACGCTGACGACATCATTCGCCGTCGCTGGTGGGAGCCCGATAACAAGAATTTCGGGAAAACCGGTGAGAGCAGTAACTCCGATCGAATACGCATGAGCAGGGGTCGCTTGAGCATCATCAACCGACGGCCGGACCGCCTCGAGCGCCCATCCATTGGTCTCGAGCATCCATTCGATCTTTTCTCGATGAGAGATGGTGAAGTCGGCTGGGTCAAATGTCACGGCCTTATTCTCGCGCAGACTCGCATGATTCACCTTGGCCAGATACGGTCAAATTTGTTATGCGAGGTCGTTGGGCACTGTTTCTCTCACCGAAGTGGATTGCATTTCACCTTGTTGTGATTATTGCGGCGGTCACACTGTTCAACCTGGGCCTTTGGCAACTTCGCCGACTCGATGAACGCCAAACGTTCAATGCTGTCGTCGAGGAACGCTTTAGTGAACCTGCTGTCTCCTTGAACGTTCTCGTCCCAGATGATGTCGTGAATGACAGCGATGGTGCCGACGTACTCGCAGCAGATATCGAATGGAGGTCAGCCACTGTCTCGGGCACCTACCTTCCTGAGCACGCGATTCGCGTCGTCAATCGGTCGCAGAATGGTCGCGCTGGTGACAATCTTGTTGTGCCGTTGCGCCTTGAGGACTCGCGGGTGCTTCTCGTGAGCCGCGGTTTTGTGCCGCTTGGTGTCGAAGCACCAGATGTTCCCTCCGTAACGGTTGAGGTCACCGGACGGCTTCATCCGAGCCAGGACCGATCGCTACTCGGAGCACGAGATCCATCAGAGGGGGTGATCACCGAAGTACAACGGCTCGATCTGTCGCGCCTCGATCCTCAAATTCCGGGTGACCTACTCCCGGTGTACATGAACCTGCTCTCTTCAAACCCCTCAGAGATGCCGGGAATCCCAGAACCAGTGATCGCTCCCGACCTCAGTGAAGGGAACCATTTGTCGTATGCGATTCAGTGGTTCGTGTTTTCGCTCGCAATTCTCGCAGGCTGGGTAGTTGCGATAAAGGTCAGCCAGAAACGAGCCCTGAGTCTCTCCAGCGATCACTGAGCGTTTCGGCGAGTTGAACTGTGGGAACCATCGGATTCACCGACGGGATCGCAGGGAAGACGGACGAATCAGCAACAAAAAGGTTTTCAGTTCCCTTCACCCTTCCAAGGCGATCGGTTACCTCGCCCATGCAACACCCGCCGGTTGCATGGCTATACACCGGTGTTGTCGAGGCGAGTCGATCCATAAGCCACTCGGCTTCCCAACCGGGTCTTGGAACGTCGATACCCTTGCGGTGAGCATGTTCGGCAGCAACTTTCGTCACCGAAGCCAACAGCAGTTCTCGCTCGCCTGCGTGTTGGCAAAGTCGAAACTGCGCCTCAATCTCCCCATTTTCATTGGCACCGGTGACGCCGGTTGAAGTTGGGCGCATGAGCGCTGGCACAACCCACACCTCATCACCCACGACGGTTTCAATGATCTGCACCCCGCCAGCGCGTTGCGCTGTCAAGGTTGATGAGGGCAAGCCATCATTTCGGTATTTAAGGGCGACGCTCGGATGATCCTGGAGTCGGCGACCAAGGCCCTCAACGGCGCACCCAGACTTCATTAACAACAACGGTGACATTAACGCTCCGGCGCAGAGGACGACGCGATCAGCCTCCACGATCTCTCCAGAGTTGAGTTCGACACCGCAGGCCTGTCCATCGTCCATGAGGACACGTTCAACCGCTGTGCTTGTCCGAATCTCCGCCTTTGATTGCGAGCCTTTGAAATACACCTCAGCAACCGATGCGCGTGAGCCATTTCGACGCACCCGTCGGTTGATTCCTTCACCTTCAACTGGCAGTCGATGTGGCAAAAAGAACGGACCGGTGTTCGATGCAAGCCCGGCATTAATTGCTGACCCTCCGCCGAGGCCCGAGCCTGCGGTATACGAGACGTAGGGTCCACCCTCAACACGCCGCACACGCAAGCCGTCGATCGTGCGACCTCGAATCTGTGCCGCTTCATGTATATCGTCTGGCGTTGCGCCATCGACCCCGAGTTCGACAAGCGTGACTGCCGCTCCCGCCTCCGCCAACCGTGCACCAATGACCGATCCGGCAACTCCCCCACCAACGACCGTCCAACGCTGTCCCACTCGTCTATCCTGCCAGTCTTCAAGAATTCTGCAATGCCAACAAGCGACTCACAGGAAAAGTGAGCCATTATCAAGTTATGTCATCATCTGACAAACCAGCAGGGTTTATTGAGATCGAAACTCAACCGGACGGCACAGAGGTACTCCGTCCAACGTCATTGTGCCGAGGCCCGTGGGATCCCGACTCGTGCCACGCCGGACCACCAAATGGTGCGATTGCTCGCGCCGCCGAACAGGCTCTTCCTGACCTACGGCTCGTTCGCCTCACCACAGAGATTATGAAACCGATTCCAATGGCCGGATTCACCCTGAGAGCAACAGTGACCAAACCTGGACGCACCGTGGCGACGAGCATGATCGAGCTGCGCAATCTCGATGATGCTCTCATCGCTGTAAGTCACGGCGCTCACCTTGCCTCTCGAGCCCCGCAACCAGACATCCCCACGATCGCAGTCAACTCGATTCCGCTTGAGGCGTCAACGCCGGGGCCATTCGTCCTTGATGCCACCCGTCACGGATTGGTCGGCTTTATTGATGGCGTAGAAACCCGTTACCCCGAGGGCCACGACAACTCAACCGGACCAACATCGATATGGCTTCGAAGCGTGCCTATCTTCACGAACGCCCCATCATCAGGATTTCAACAAATCTGCCCGCTCGCCGACTGCGGTAACGCAATTTCTCGTAATGGCGAACCGCTCAATTTTGGCTTCATGAACACCGACCTCAGTATTCACCTGCACCGAGAGCCAATCGGAGAATGGTTCAGATCGGAAGCGACCTCGCATTGGAGTTCCGATGGCATCGGAATGGCAGATGCCCTTTTGTTTGACGAGCAGGGCCCGGTAGGACGGGCCGTTCAATCGCTTGTCATCTCTCCGATGTAGGTAAGCGCATCATGCAAGTTTTTCGACGAAGCCCTCTAGCTGCCGGAGGTTGCGGCATTCGTACACGCCATCGGTGAAATTGCCGTACTCGCCGACGATCGAATCACCCGTATTCCAATATGACTTCGGTTCAGGGTTCAACCAGTAGACATGCCGTGCTTTCATTCGCATTTCTTTAATGACCCATGACTGGCTGGCGTGATAGTTATTGCGTGCGTCACCGAGCAGCAACACCGTCGTTTTCGGACTGATGTCCTTGCCGTAGCGCTCCCAAAACACTTCGAACGCATGGCCGTAATCGGAGTGCCCATCGACCCAAACCACATCGGCCTCGGTGTTAACGCGATGAATCGCCTCGGTGATGTCTTCAGTTGCCTTGAAGTAATCAGTGACTTCATCGATACCGTCGATGAACACGAACGATCTCACCTTCGAGAACTGGTTTGAAATCGCGTACACCAACATGAGGGTGAAGCGGGCGAATGCTGCCACCGACCCGGAAATATCTGCCACCACCATCAATTCTGGTTTTGCAGGGCGTGGATATTTGAATTTCGGTTCGGCTGGAACACCGCCGTAACTCAACGAATGCCGGACAGTATTTCTGAAGTCAAGCGGGCCTTTGCGACCATGCTTACGCTTTCGAGCAAGCCGTGCTGCAAGCTTTCGGGTGAGAGGCTGAAGCGCTTTCCGAAGGCTCACCATCTCTTCACGGGAGGCGTGCATAAATTCGACGTCTTCGGGCAATGGCTTACGCAGCGTCTTCGCCATTGCTTCTGCACCACGATCGGCGACAAGGCGACGGCGAATTTCTGCTTCCACTTCGGCTTTAAATTCGGTGATGCGGTGCTCAAACTCTTCACGCTCTAAGCGCTGTTCGAGGCGCCCGGAATCACTTTCTTGACCTTGGTTTGCAGCGTCAACCATTTTTGCGAGCATGCCATCGAGATCGAGGTTACGAAGGGTGCGATATAGGTAGTAGGTGCCGCCGACAGGCCGGCCTGGTTCCATGCCCGCAAAGCGTTGCACTGCCTGTCGGGCAAGAGCTTTCATCAATGCTTGATCGCCCTGCATCAACGCTTGCATCAACAGGTGGGCAATCTCTTCTGGGGTTAAGGCATCTAGCGAACCCGCTCCGCCACTACCGTCACCCTCCTGAGACGCATCTTGCATCTCGCGCCACAGGTCATCAAGTTCGGATGATTCACCATCTGCATTTGCCAGTTTGTACTCGGGTCCACGAAGGCTGAAATACACCTCGAAAACCGTTTCAAACGACCGCCAGTGCGCCTGGTTTTTGATGAGTGTCGCGCCGAGGGCATATTTGAACGCTTCGCGATCCTCAATTGGGATGTGCTGAACCGCGTCCATCGCGTCGAGGTTCTCCGTCAAACTGACGGGAAGCCCGGCCTCTCGCAGTTGGATCACGAAGCCGTTGAGCAGGTCGAGCATCGACCGTGTTTCGGTGGAGCTCATGAAAATGTCCTCACTCGTCGACCGACAAGTCCTTCGCGGCTTTGGCGATGTCAGTCTGGTATTTCAGCAGGATATGTAATGTCTCTTTTGCAACCGTTTCATCGATGGTCTCGATGTTGAGCAGCAACAGCGTGCGAGCCCAGTCGAGCGTTTCCGACACACTCGGCGCCTTCTTCAGGTCGAGTGAGCGGATGGAGCGAACAACTCGAGCAATCTGCTCCGCAAGGCTTTCGGTGACTCCTGGCACCTTCGCCAACACGATTTCACGTTCACGCTCCATTGAGGGGTAGTCAACGTGCAGGAAGAGACAGCGGCGCTTCAGTGCTTCAGACAACTCGCGGGTGTTATTCGAGGTGAGGAACACCAGTGGGATCTGCTTAGCTTCGATTGTTCCCAACTCAGGAATTGACACCTGATATTCCGAGAGAATCTCAAGCAGCAACGCTTCGGTTTCAACCTCGACTCGGTCAACTTCGTCAATGAGCAGCACGACCGGATCGTCGGCCGTTATGGCTTCGAGGAGCGGGCGAGTCAACAAAAATTCATCAGAGAAGATGTCATCGTGGATATCCGTCCACGAATCCGATGCTTTGTCAGCCTGAATGCGGAGGAGCTGCTTCTTGTAGTTCCATTCGAATAATGCCTTTGATTCGTCCATGCCCTCGTAGCACTGCAGACGAATAAGGCGAGCACCAGTGAACTCTGCAACCGATTTCGCAAGCTGTGTCTTGCCCGTGCCTGCAGGACCTTCCACGAGAACGGGCTTCCCTAGTCGGTCTGCGAGGTAAGCAACTCCTGCGATGCCATCATCGGCAAGGTAGTTGATGTCGCGAAGCCCATCTCGGACTTGCTGGACACTTTCAAAGCGATTGACGAGTTCGGAAACCATATGACCCGACGCTACTTCGCGAGCCTTCAAACCGCATCATCGGCTTCGCTCAACGCAATGAGAGAACGATCGAAATTTCACTCTTTTTGCGAACCTCGACGTCTCATGATGCAATCGGCGAATACCGCGCGCACTCTGCATTGCTCGTGGCACCGTACGACCTGCGGTCGCCCCAACTTTTTTTGCTGCGTTATCGACTGTCAGCAAGAAACTCCGGCCATATCAGCCGCAGCAAGGGTGTTCTCGAGCAGACATGCGATTGTCATTGGCCCGGTGCCGCCGGGCATCGGAGTAATCGCCCCTGCGATCGCCTGCACCTCATCAAACAGCACATCACCAACGATTCCGTCTTCACTGCGTGAAATGCCCACATCGATCACCGTCGCCCCGGGGCGAACATGCTTGGCAGTGATCATGCCAGCCTGACCAGCCGCCGCAACGATGATGTCAGCCTCTCGGCACACAGACATCAGGTCGCGAGTGCGAGAGTGCGCAAGAGTTGTCGTCGCATCCGCACCACGACGACTAAGGAGCAACATCTGCGGCAAGCCGACCAGTGTCGAGCGGCCTACAACGACCGCCCGCTGGCCACTTGTTGCAATACCGTAAGAATCGATCAGCCTCATCACCCCTAGTGGCGTACACGGAGCATGTCCGGGAAGCCCACGGACGAGTCGTCCGATTGAACGATCAGTCAAGCCATCGACGTCTTTTTCTGGTGGCAGCATTGCAAGAACGGGCTCGGCATCAAGGTGGTCTGGAAGCGGGAGTTGCACTAAAATTCCATGAACATTCGAGTCGGCGACGAGTTCAACTACAGCCTGCTCGACCTCTTGCTGAGTGGCTGAGTTGGGCAGTTCAACACCGCGGGAGATGATCCCTGCTTCAGTTGCCTTTCGGTGCTTCATTTTGACGTACACCCGGCTTGGGGCATCATCACCAACGAGCACTGTCGCTAGACAAATCGGTGGAGAGCCAGCTGCTTCGATGCGGGCTCTCAGGCGCCCCACGGTCAAATCGCGAAGACGGTTGCCGTCGAGCAGCAGGGCCCCACTCTCGGTATAACTCGGTTCCGCAACGACGTTCACGCTCACAAGTCTACGAACACCCCAACTAATGTCCCATCGCTTGACTTTCGACGTTTTCCGTGTGGTGATCCGCTAGACGCGAGTTCGGCCGGCCCCGAAGGGCCGGCCGAACCACTCGTCAGTCTGAACTGATCAGGCTGCTGCGCGAGCGGCATCGAGCCACTCGTCCACCTGAGCACGGTTGTCTGCGATCCAGCCTTGGGCAAGATCGAGGACAGCGGTGCCTTCAGCCATCTCTACGTTCATCAATGAAACGTCGATGACGCTCATCTTGAAGAGCTCAAGCAACGCAGCTGCGGCAGGGTTGGCTGCAAGCCAGTCATTGTTTGCTGACACCTGAATGTCAGCAGCAACCCATCCGAGTTGGCAGACGCCACCTTCAGATCCGGGGCACTGGTCTTCGCCAATTGATGCGGTGCCAGGTAGCTGGTTGTGTCCTTCGCCGCCTTCGACACCAAGTGGGTTGGAGTCGTCGATGACATTGTCCACCTCGAGCCACAGCACGTTGTCGCCTGGGCGGAGTTGCGTGATGTATGCGCTCGGTGTCCAGGTGTAGACGATTGCTGGCTCACCAGCATCTGCCTTGGTCACTGCTTCAGCGAACATTGCGTCATAACCGGCAATGGTCTGCTTGATGTTTTCCCAACCAGAGAACGCGATTTGGCTTTGGATGATGTCGTCGCAGGTCCAGCTTTCCGAGCAACCGTAGATGTCGGCAATGCCGTTACCCGGGTCTGGGTCGCCTGCGTCGTACGCAGCGATTGCATCGGCGTTCGAGTTGAAATCATCTAGGGAGGTGATTCCGTATTCTTCGGCGAATGACTTCGTGATGAGGTAACCCTGGAGGCCACCAGCCATCATCATTTCGCCAAGGGGGCTCACGTGGTCACCAATGAGTGAGCCGTCTGGAAGTTCGTTTGCAAGCCAGGAGTTGTGTCCTGGGTACCACGAGTTGATCCAGAAGTCGGCGTCACCTTGCGCCATTGCGATGTAGGCGTTTGATGGTCCAAGTTCAAGATCCTTCGGGTCACTGACGTCGTATCCGAGTTCTGCGAGAAGCAGGTGGGCAACGTAAGCGTTCGGATCTTCAGTTGACCAGTCGGCCTTAGCCATGGTTACTGAGACGCCTTCACCGGGCGTCATGTTTACTTCATCAGCTTCCTCTGCTGGCGCTTCAGCAGCTGGTTCGGCTGCGTCATCGCCGCCGCAGGAAGCCACGAAGAGTCCGAGGGTCACGAGCGTCGCTGTGAGTGCTCTCTTTTTCTTAGTCATGTTTTCTCCTTAGGTGGTGTGTCGTCACGCCGCAAACAGTTCACGCCGCTCACGAGGCAACACTTGTTGTTTCCCAGCACCAAAACCGGTGCTAGAAATCTCGAAGCGGTCATGAGACCACCTCTTCATAAACTTTTGACCGCTCAAAGACGGTCACAACCGACCTCGCCGAAACGAACGCCAGGGTTCCTGCAACGAAGGCAAGCATCGCGCCGACCCCGCTGTAGTAGTTGTTGTCGGTGGCTCTGGCGAGGGTTCCGATGAAGCCAAGCGAGAGGCCGACTACTCCGGCACCAAAGCCCATTGCTACGACTCCAGACATCCATCGGCGACGATTCGAAAAGCCAGCGGCACCGGAAGCGCCAACTGCGCCGACTCCAGCGACAATGACTGCGCCGAAAACCCACGGTCCCAACTGAACACCATTGGCGTCTTGGCCCGTTATCACAATGCGCTCAACCGCCTGAGCCTTCGCCCGGATGACTTGAATCTCTGTCGCAGCAACTCCAACGTCCATCTCGCCGGCCTCTGCCTTGCGTTTTACTTCCTCTATCTCGGCTTGAATCTCGGGAGTCAGCACAACACCGCCCCGTTCATCGAGCTGCCACATTGAGAACATCGATACGGCTGCGATTCCGATTGCGAGACTTGCGACGACCAGCTGAGATGCACCAATTCGTTGCCGGAGGGGCCTACGTGGTCCGTATGGAGCGGACAGGACCCACGCGATACCAGCGATTGTCGATATCAAACCACCTGCCATTGCGACGAACACTCCAATGCCTGCCGAATAGTCCGGCGACATGGCGCTTGGATTTGCGACAAGGTATCCAAGCACAGTAACCACCATCGCAATTGACGTCACAACCGAAATGTCGGGGTTGAACATTCGGGCCCGTGGGCGGCCCGAAAGAACTAAGAGCACAGTTGCGATCTGCATCACCGCCCCTAGGAGTACGATGTAGGCAAACCACGACCCTCCCTCGGCGTCAAAGGCGCCGAACGACGACCCGTTCAACCCGGCATCCGCTAGCCGCGAATAACCGGTGAACAATGATCCGTTTGAAGCCCAGGCAAACGCCAGGCTGGCGAGGGAAATGAGGGCTCCAACACCGAGCAAACCGGCAAGCGACCGCTCTTGCGAATCCACCGGCGCAACCTGACCTTCGGTCAACTCTTCTTCACTTTGCGCCGACGACAACGAAGGGTTGAAATCGGGGTTCTCCAATAGAAGTTCCGGCTCCCGCCGTGCGCGCCACGCCGTCGACATCCGACTGAACAACCCTGCACCACCGGTCTGGGTTTGTGAGATTCGGTCGAGGATCACGGCGAGAAGGAAGAAACCAAGACCTGCCGATGCCGCTAGGTTGACGTCCTGTTGGCCGAGCGCTCTGAAGAGAAGGGCACCCATGCCTCCGGCCCCAAGGATCGCTGCGATTCCAAGCATCGAAAATGCAAGCAACAAAGTTTGATTGATGCCCGTCATGATTGCGGGTCGCGCTAACGGGAGTTGCACGTCTCGCAGCACGCGTAACTCGCGAGCCCCATAGGCGCGCGAAGCTTCCACAACATCTTCAGGAACCTGGCGGATACCAAGGTTTGTCAGTCGAATTAAAGGAGGGAGGGCGAATACCATTGTGGCCATCGTTGCCGAAACTCGACCAACTCCCCAGAAGTAGACAAAGGGCAACAGGTAAACGAAAGAGTGAATGACCTGCATTGCATCGAGCGTCGGTCGCATGACCTGCCAGACCGAGTCGACACGGCCGGATAACACTCCAAGAGGAATGCCAATGACGATGCACACGATCACGGCGACGAGAATGAATCCGATCGTTCGAGCAGTTTGTACCCAGAATTCGTTTCCGAGGAGTCCACAGATGATGAGGCCCGCTGCTGAACCCATCGCAACGGTCAAGTTTCGGACGAGCCATGCGATGACAAACATGATTGCAACGACGACGAGCCACGGAATTGCGATCAAAAAACGGTCGACGAGATTTTCGAGCAAGAACTCAAATGGCCATGCGATGACGTCGAGCACCCCGCCCATGTTGAGGGTGATCCAGTTGACGGCCTCTTCGATCCAACTTCCGAAAGGAATGTTGAATTCGTCAAGAACGGCGTCATCAAGGATGCCAGGGCCATCATCGTTGCGAACGAGGCTCATAAGAACACCTCCCGTTCAAAACTGTCGATCAACGACTCAACTCGTCCTAGTTCTTTCATGATGTGGCGGGGATCAAGGTTGCCTACGAGCTTGCCGTCTTCGACGACGGCGATCGGTAAACCACGACCGGCAGACGCGTAGATTTCGTTCAGTGTCTGCCTCGGGCCACATCGTTCGAAGTCGGTACGTAGGGCCTCTGAAACTACCGATGCTCCTCGCTCAAGAGCATCGAGGCCATCGGCGACGGTAAGCATCGCTTCAGGAGCGCCATTCGCGTCAAGGACGAACACTCCGGCCCGGTCTTCAATTGAGCGGACTGCGGCTGCGAGCGAATCGGTTGCGGCGATCGGCGCAGGTTCAACCATCACTTCCTGAACCTCAATGACTCGGCCTTGGTCAACGTCTTGGACAAACTCCGCAACGTAACCTGATGCAGGCTTGGTCAGAATTTCTTCGGGTGTCCCGATCTGCACCACTCGACCGCCGCGCATGATGCACACCCGATCTCCGATTCGGAGTGCTTCGTTGAGGTCGTGGGTAATAAAAAGAATGGTCTTTTTCAGTTGTTGCTGGATCGCCATTAGTTCGTCTTGCATTTGACGACGGATGAGTGGGTCTAGAGCGCTGAAGGCTTCGTCCATGAGAAGAATCGAAGGGTCGCTTGCAAGGGCACGAGCGAGGCCGACTCGTTGCTGCATGCCACCGGAAAGCTGCGAAGGCATGGACATGGCGTAGCGCTGAAGCCCGACGAGCGACAACGCTTCCATCGCCGAGTTGACGCGTTCGGTTTTATCGACCCCTTGCACCTCAAGCCCATACGCCACGTTGTCAATGACGTTTCTGTGCGGAAATAACGCAAAGTGCTGGAAAACCATTCCCATTTTCTCGCGGCGTACTGCTTGCAGTGCACGGCCAGACAAGGTTTGGATATCGACATCATCGACCCAAACACTCCCGGCTGTCACCGAGTGCAGTTGGTTGACCGTGCGGATCGCTGTCGACTTTCCAGACCCGGATAACCCCATGATCACAAAGAGCTCCCCCTGGCGGATGTCAACGTTGACGTCAGCGAGGCCCACGACGTGGTCTGTCCACGCCTGAATTTCCGTCTTTGAATGCCCGGCTTGAGCGAGTTCGAGGGCACGACCACGCGGTTGTTCCCCGAAAATCTTGTAGACGCCCTCTAGGCGGATGGTTCCTGTCACGATCTCGATGTATGTCGGCTCGGGCCACCAAAACGCCAAGTAATCCCCAAGGAACGCACTAGCCCAGAAAGCCGGACCTGTGTACTCACTCGGGGTCACTCAAAGCGACCTCTCAAAAGACCATAGTCGGTTTGCCAGGTGAACGCCATTATCCGCTGCCTGGAACGATCGGAATCAACCGCTGTGAGCAGCGGATCACTTCTTATTGCGTCGTCGGGCCGACCGATTTCCTGGCTGCCCACCTCCGGTGCGGCGACTCGCCACGACTGGTTTACTTCCGCGGTTTCCGCCCGCCTTGTATGGCTTTGCCCTGAACCAAAGATTGCAGGCCCACTTCTCACCATCACCAACCGGCATTCCACCGTGAAGAGAGCGCTGATGAAGGTTTGTTGCTTCATCTTCGATGTTGTGAAAGATCACCAAGCGGCCAGGTTTCGCCTCAACCTCAAGGTCGAGTTTTGGGAAACTTGTTCCCCCGCCGCCGGCAACGTCGTTGAGATACATCAGTGCGGTGAGAACGCGCTGACCGCCATTCTCTGTTCGAAGACGACCCTTTTCAGTTCTCAAATCCCAGCCATCGAAATGAGGCCGATATTCCTGGGTTTCCGCGTAATGAACCACCTGCATCGACTCCGAGTGATGCGGAGGAATACCAACGAGATCGCTCACCCGATGAATAATCTCTTGCACTTGGGGAGAGTCGCCGTAACGCACCCACGCAACAGACCCCGTTCGGGCTGCCGAGGTGGTGTTCACCCGAGTCGAGGTCACCTTTGCTTCCTCCAGCCGAGGAGCGGCAATTCCGATCACATGAAGCCGTTCCTCCGTGCTCAAGAAATCATCGATCACCCATACGGCCGGGTCGTCGGCAAGTTGTTTACCAATGGGATACGACGACGCGAGTTTCACAGAACCATTGTTGCAGGTTGGGCCCCACCCAAAACCGTGATGCGCAGACGTATGCCTAACGGAACAAGTCGCGAGAGATGTCCCGAAGCACCGGCGCCATCGTTGCATCGTCATCAAACGTGAACTCAACACCGCTCACCACAGCAACCGGAATGCGCGATGTATTGCCCTTCACAAGTTCAGCTGCTGCGGTCACTTCATCGACGACGCACAGTTCTTGCACCCTGAATTCATGCCCATGAGGGTCAACTTCGCCGATGTACGACCTCATCGGATGCATTCCGGCGAGCCCCACGCAAATATCGGTTTGGCCCTCACGCCAAGGTCGACCGAACGTGTCACTGATTAGCACTGCAACATTGACGCCTAAGTCGTTGAATCGAGCCCGCATATGCCGCGCCGAGGCATCAGGGTCTTTCGGCAAGACAACAATGCGGTCGTGAGCACCACTTGATGACTGATCAACCCCTGAATTTGCGCACACGAAACCATGATGCGTTTCGGTGATGAGCACCGGACCAAGTTGGCGAACGATGCGACGACTCTCACGCAGCACAACCTCGACGACTCGCGGATCTTTTTCCCAAGCCTCAGACCAACTCGTAGCAAATGGCGATGGCGCGATGTCGTCTAGTTCGATAATTGCGCCCTCTGCTTTCGACACAACTTTTGATGTAACGATCACGACATCCCCATCAACAAGATCAGTTCCTGCAGCCACACACTGAGCGTGAATCATCTCCGCAAGGTCGGCACCGACCTCAATCTCTGGAAGACCAGGCACCGGCCAAATGCGTATCGAACCGTCAGGTGACATAGATGAGACGGTAGCGGGTGTTGACGCATGTGACGCAGGTGCCAAGGTGGCCTTCAGCGGGAAACGACACAAGATGATCTCGCGACTGCACTCGCTGCTAGACAAGTGATGATGACCGGAGTTCACCGAATCGATGCGATCACGCTGACCACCCCAGATATGGGTGCCTCAATTGCGTTCTACCGGACGGTTGGTTTCACCATTTCTTTTGGTGGTGAGCATTCACAGTTCACCACAATGTCGATTGAACCGAACGGACCCCACGTTAATCTCATCTCAGACCATGAAGCCGATCGAGCACTGGCGCCCTGGGGCCGAGTGATCTTTCATGTCGACGATGTCGACAATCTCCACCGACGACTTATTACCACTGGTTACCGACCTGACACCGAGCCGGCGGACGCCTCATGGGGCGAGCGATATTTCGCAATACATGACCCAGGTGGCCACGACATCAGCTTCGCAAGACCTCTCGATTTATAGCCCTGCCTATGCAGGCTGGCAAGACGGGCACCACCACACTCGACGAGTTGCGAGAACCGCAGAGAGAATTGGGGTCGAACAACGTCGGCACGGCTGACCGGCCCGCTTATAAACATAAAGACGATTACCTCTCCGCAGGTCACCAGGCTTACGCGCTCCGACTTCAGCGGGATCAACCGTCACAATCCGGCCGATGCGCTCACCAATCTTCATCAGTCGAACCGATAAGTCCCACAATTCTTCGGCTGAAGTCTCACTTACTTCACGAGCGGGTCGTCGGGGGTCGATTCCAACCAAGAAACAAAACTCTGCGCGGTAGACGTTGCCGATTCCAGCCACCACGGCCTGATCAAGCAACACTTGGGCGATCGGAGCACTCCGACGAGAAAGCGACGACATCACTCGGTCGAGATCTCCCTTACGAACAGCGAGCGGATCAGGTCCAATCCGATTTCTCAACGCCTCTTCTTGTTCGCCACTGATGATCTCGCAAGCAGTTGGCCCAGACAGGTGCATCGCTCCTACATCGCCTCGCCATCTCATCCGAGTTCCTTCGGTGGGGGAAGGGGCACTTGCCGCATCGCTGAACACCTTGAACTTGCCGAACAAACCGAGATGGATATGTACGGTGAGGTCACCCTCCCATCGATGAAAAAGATGTTTACCGAGCGCGTCAACACCCTCTAGTCGCCGGCCATTTAGTTCTGCGGCACCATCGGAGAATCTGCCCTGCGGCGAGTCGACCGTGAGAACCTCACCTGCAAACCGCCGGCGCTGTAACCGTGCCGCCCGGTGAATGGTGTGGCCCTCAGGCATCGCACCGATGTTGTAAGTGGCGAGTCAGCACGATGCGATTGTGACCGACTACCCCACAATGTTCCAGTCGTCCTCAGAAAGATTTCGGGGCTGCGCGGAGGAATCTCGATCGGCCTATCCGCAATGTATTCCTCGACGCGGGAAGTATCGGGTTACTGCGCGGTGGGCATATCAAGGGAAGCGTCGCCCGGCATTCCAGACTCAGGCCAGCGCTGAGTCACCACTTTTGCTCTCGTATAGAACTCAACGCCCTCAGGCCCATGCACGTGGTGTTCACCGAAGAGCGAGTCTTTCCATCCACCAAAAGAATGGAATGCCATCGGCACCGGAACCGGGACATTGACGCCAACCATTCCGACGTGCACCCCGCGCACAAAGCGTCGCGCTGCTGCACCTGAATTAGTGAAGACAGCTGTTCCGTTGCCGTACGGATTCGAGTTGATGAGGCCAATGGCGGCGTCCACATCATCAACTCGCACGACCGACAGCACCGGACCAAAAATTTCGTTGATATAGACATCCATTGAGGTGTCGACGCGATCAATGACCGTTGGCCCCACAAAGAATCCGTTCTCAAAACCCGGGACAACCAGACCTCGACCATCAACCCGGATCTCTGCGCCCTGCGCCTCGCCTGAATCAATGAAGCCGACG
>DLTS01000067.1:8408-8763 GCA_002501485.1 Acidimicrobiaceae bacterium UBA7830 | reverse complement strand
GTCGACGACCGCTGCTTCGAGAATTTCGGTAATCGGGCCATTATCGCGGGCATGAGAAATGAGCTCAGCGGTGCGATGCACATTGTGCGTTCCGAGCACCACATCTACGTAAGGAGCTCGCCCCCGAACGCCGTCGCGGTCTTTTTGCGAAAGACAACCAGCGACCACGATCTGACGGCCCTCTTTCTCGTCTTTCCAGGTTTTTAAGTGACCAAGATTGCCGTACAACTTGTTATCAGCATTTTCACGAATGCAGCACGTGTTGAGCACGACAATGTCGGCGTCGTCTTCGCCGCTTGCCTCCTCATAGCCGTCTGCAGCAAGAAGCCCAGCAATGCGCTCAGAGTCATGCTCA
>DLTS01000067.1:477-8096 GCA_002501485.1 Acidimicrobiaceae bacterium UBA7830 | reverse complement strand
GCAATGCGCTCAGAGTCATGCTCATTCATTTGGCACCCGTAGGTGCGAACGACATAACGGCCTGACATCCTTTTTAGGCTAGTGGCGGTGTCGACGACTCAGAACCGGCACTCCGTCGATGAGCCGACCCGACAGGGCAAGTGGTTGACTGGATGCATGTCTAAGAACGGCGACACATTTGACCTCATCATCATTGGGTCAGGCTCCGGGAACCACATTCCTGCGTTCCTCAATGACTGGCGTATCGCAATGGTTGAACGAGATGTCTTCGGTGGAACATGCCTCAACAGAGGCTGTATCCCATCGAAAATGTTGGTCTTGCCCGCAGACCGAGCCGTTGAGGCCGACGAGGCGCGCTCATTAGGTGTCGATATCACCGTGAATGGTGCCGATTGGCTCGCAATTCGTGACCGTGTCTTTGGGCGTATCGACCCAATTTCGGAAAGCGGACATGGTTACCGGGCTGAACGTTGCGAAAACGTCACGCTCATCGAGGGAACCGGACAGTTTGTTCACTCCGAAGTCGATGGGATGCATGCAGTTGATGTCGACGGTCGTCGTATAACTGCCCCAAACGTGCTCGTGGCAGTAGGTTCACGGCCGTCGATTCCACCCATCGCCGGACTTCAGGAGTGTGGGTTTCATACAAGTGATTCGATCATGCGTCTCGACACATTTCCCTCACGCCTCGGGGTCGTCGGTGGTGGGTACATCTCAGCAGAACTGGGCCATGTGTTCTCGGGGCTCGGTTCTGAGGTCACTCTCTTTAACCGGTCGACCACAATGCTTTCGCGTCACGATTCAGACATCGCAACGACATTCACTGAAGAATTCGGACGGCGCGTGTCACTTCGACTCGGGCATCTCCCCAACAAAGTGGAGCGGACTCCGCAGGGAATCGAGTTGCACTGTGATGACAACATCGTCATCGTTGATGAGTTGCTGCTCGCAACCGGCCGACAACCGAACTCAGATCTGCTGAACTGCGATCTTGTGGGCCTCGAGACCAATAGCCGAGGCATCGTTACTGTCGATTCGCAGATGCGTACGAGCGTGCCTGGCATTTGGGCTATCGGCGATGTCGCCAACGAACACCAACTCAAACATGTTGCCAACGCCGAGGTCGATGTGGCCTTTTGGAATATGGCGCATGCCAACGAGCAACGTGTTGTCACCCAACAACATGTGCCGGCAGCCGTTTTTAGCCATCCGCAAGTCGCATCGGTCGGGCTCACCGAACAGGCTGCATCAGCCGAGAAGCGTGACGTTGTGATCGGACGACGCGATTACGCGGGGACCGCCTACGGGTGGGCGCTCGGCGACGGTCCGGGGTTTGCAAAAGTCATCGTCGACCGTGCTTCAGACGAGATTCTTGGGGCCCACATCATCGGACCTCAAGCTGCGACGCTAATTCAACCACTCGTGCAAGCAATGCAGTTTTCTCAAACCGCGACTCAAGTTGCACGGGACGTTTATTACATCCACCCTGCCCTCACCGAAGTCATCGAGAACGCTCTCCTCGATGCGATTGAGCAGCGTTAGCGATTGAAATAACCCAACACGGCAACTAGCAACTGTGCTTTGCCGTACACATAAACTTAGAGACGCATAAACGATCGAACGCTTCACCGTCGAGGATCATAGGAAACGACAAGCCGCAACGACCGAAGTAGCGTACGGCTCATGCTCGCACTGCTTCAGACTTCATCGGGTTATCGCATCCTTGGCCTGCTACACATTCTTTCTGCGATGGCTGCCTTTGGACCCCTTTTTCTCTACACCCCACTAAAGAAGGCCGGCGAAACTACCGCTATTGCAAAACTTCATCTACGACTTGTAATGCCAGCCCTCGTGCTCATGTGGGTGTTTGGGATGGGACTTGCAGGAGTTGGTGAATGGAAGATGTCGTCTCCGTGGTTGAGCGCATCGATCATCATCTGGCTGCTTGCAGTAGGTGTCAACTGGTCTCTTGTTCGACCGTCGCTCATCGACGACTCCGCGTCCGCAACCTCAAAGTTGGCTGCTGGAATCGGTGTAACCCACCTCAGCCTAGTTGTAGGGCTTGTACTGATGATTTGGAAGCCGGGCCTCTAAGCCCGACCTCCGTTTAATCAGTCAATCTCAATCGGAGCATCGTCGGCCTCGGTAAAGGCGTCTTCGCCATCTTCGCCGCGAAGACCTGAAGCAACCATGACTCGCTCGGTGATATCAACCATGATTTCAGGGTGTGCAGAGAGGAAATTTTTTGCGTTTTCGCGACCTTGACCGAGCTGCTCGCCGTCATAGGTGAACCACGCACCTGACTTGTTCACAATGCCGTAATCGACCGCCATGTCGACCAGGCTTCCTTCTCGGCTGATGCCCTTGCCATACATAATGTCGAACTCGGCCTGTCGGAAGGGTGGAGAAACCTTGTTTTTAACAACCTTTACCCGAGTGCGGTTGCCCACGACCTCGGCCCCGTCTTTCAGCGCTTCGATACGCCGAATGTCGAGTCGAACCGAAGAGTAGAACTTGAGAGCCCGACCACCAGGGGTGGTTTCCGGTGAACCGAACATGACGCCGATCTTTTCGCGTAGCTGGTTGATGAAGACGGCAATGGTGTTGGTTTTGTTGAGATTGCCGGTGATCTTTCGAAGCGCCTGACTCATCAAACGCGCTTGGAGACCAACATGGGTGTCTCCCATCTCACCTTCAATTTCGGCCCGTGGTGTCAATGCCGCAACCGAGTCAATCACGATCACATCAATAGCGCCGGATCGCACAAGCATGTCGGCAATCTCAAGTGCTTGCTCGCCGGTGTCAGGCTGTGAAATCAAAAGTTCATCGACATCAACCCCGATTGCTTGGGCGTAGATCGGATCCATTGCGTGCTCAGCATCGATGTACGCACAGACACCGCCGTTTCGTTGCGCCTCAGCAACGACATGCATTGCAAGCGTTGATTTACCCGACGACTCTGGGCCATAAATCTCGGTGATACGTCCGCGTGGAAGACCGCCAATGCCAAGTGCAAGGTCAAGGGCGAGAGCGCCTGTTGATATCGAAGCGACCGGGAGAGAGCCCTTCTCGCCCATCTTCATGATTGAACCCTTACCGAACTGCTTGTCGATCTGAGAGAGGGCCATCTCCAGTGCTTTATCTCGGTCGTTACTCATCTGATTCTCCTTAGCGGTGCGCTGTGATTCGGGTGCACCCACCCAATCATTGTGGTTTCCGTGAACCATACGCGGGGGGTGTAACACTCACCGGGAGGGAACTGAAACTGCAACTGTTTGCGTGGACTAGCGAACGACATCACTGTAATTCATCGAACACCTGTTCGCAAGTACTTCGGTCAAAGAAATTCGCGGATGCTCACCGTCTCAACGCCTTCACTGCGCAGGTGCTTCCCACCAAAGAACTCAAAGAGGCGCCCAAATACCAGCAGACCATGTGGGTTCTCCCTCGGGATAATGCGATCCGCCAGGGTGCACCAACCTTAGAGATCGGCGTCGCCGCGACCTGCGAGCTCATCATCATCAGGTCGGCGCATAAAGAGATCAACGGCCTGCCAAAGTGAAAATGAGACCGGGTACCAGAGACCTGGTCCGAGCACAGCAATCGAGCCGATAATGATGATCAACAACAGTGTTGGAATGTCTGGCCACGTCGCTATGACTGCAACCAAGATCGAGATCAAAATAATCAGGAACGTAAGAATGATGTTGGCAGTTGTTGCCCCCAACTCAAACGCCTCGTCGCCACGTCGCCAGCCATGGTGACACGCCTGGCAGGAGTCCTCCCGACGAAACCAGCCCTTGAAATACGCGCGCCGGTCTCCGCACCAGGCACAACGCCTCGTCAATCCGCGTCCGATCAGCGTCCAGAATCCTGGAAGAGAGTCAAATGCCTGCGCCTGTGACTGAACACTCGCATCGCCTTCGGGGGAAATGTCCGGGCGTTTGGCCACATTCGCAGATTACTCCACCACGTGACAAACTGACACCGTGCAACGCTCCATCGCCTCGATACTGCTGCTCGTTGCCAGTGTTGCATTCGGGTTATCGGCCGGCTGTTGGTGGTTGCAGCGCACCGTGTTCACTCCGGCAGACTCCCCGTCGATCGCTGCGGCAGTTCTCGACCAATCAGCGATACGCCTCGAAATCATCACTGTTGTCTCGGCACGAACTGCTGGTGCGCTCGGCACCACCCCCGACACTCTCGCCAAATTTCTTGACATCGAGGTGCTTTCAAAACGAGCGGGAGCAGCAGAACTTGCACCATTTATTGAGCGGGCGCATCTCCGTGCGATCGGATCGAATGACGATCTCGTCGTCATCGTACCTAGCGAACTTGTCAACATCGTTCGAAACGAGATGGCTTTAGACGCTCCTGCGGCCACCATCCCGGTACCTGTCATTGGCACACTAAAAACGGCAAGAACCTCGGCCGGATGGGCGATGATCATCTCGGCCGCAATTGGGCTGCTCACCCTGCTGGTCGGCCTTATGCTGAGGCCGTACCGTTCAGAACTGGTTCAGGCGATTGCCGAACTGTTCGTTGCGACAGCAGCATCGCTCATCATCGTCGGCTGGGCAATCCCCGCATTCGTGATCCCTGCAATCGACACGAGCAGTTGGACCTCTCTCGCTCCTGCGCTCGCCGGCCGCGCATTTCCCGTTGCGCTCGTAAGCGCGTTCGTTCTCTGTGTTGCCTCGGCCGCTCTCTTCATCACCGCGATGAATGGAAGTCGGAGACGCCAATGGAATGGCCCATCATCAAGTGGGCGACGCCGATCTCAGCGCTGGTGATTACACGACAAGTTCGTCGACAAATTCTTGGAAGACGTTTGCATATCGCATTGCGTCTTCTTCGTCATGCATTACCGATATAAGCCATTGCTCATCAAGCCCAGGCGGCAACAACACTCCCCGGTTGATGCCGTGGATCCACTGCGCAAACGCAAGATCAAAATCGGTCGCCTTGTAATCTCGGTAGTTCCTCACGGGCAGCGTTGACCACGTGATGCAACCCTTTGCACCAAACTGCACCGTGTGAGCCGGAATGCCAGACGAATCGATGATCGCCTGGCACGCCTGAACGAGCCGTGTGTTTCGCTCAACGGTCGCTCCAACAATTTCCTTAGTGCACGCCTCGGCCAGTGTTGCCTTGACCGCAGCCATGACCAAGGGATTGCCGTTGTACGTCCCGAGGTGAAGGACGGAGCCGTCGGTGATGTGATTCATGTATTCAGCCTTGCCGCCAAACGCTCCAACCGGGAACCCTCCACCAATTGACTTCGCCAGCGTGATGAGATCGGGGCGAACGCCGAGTTGGTTTGTGGCTCCGCCGAACCCAGCGGTGATCCCAGTTTTAACCTCATCAAAAATCAGGAGCGTCCCATGACGTTCAGTGATGTCGCGAACCTTTTCGAGATAGCCATCGTCGGGAAGGCAAATCCCAATGTTCTCCATCACTGGCTCAACAATGAAACATGCGACATCACCTGGGGCGAGTGCACATTCGAGAGCAGCAGGATTGTTGAAAGGGACAACCCTTACATCTTCGACAACGCCGTGAGGAATCCCGCCAGACTGCGGCACAGAGTGTGGCGCATGTGCAGGCCCCGCCTCATCAAGAGACGGCTTGTTCGAAATCATTACTTCGTCGTGGTGGCCGTGATACCCGCCTTCGACCTTGACGATTTTGTCTCGACCTGTAACACCACGGGCAAGTCGAATTGCATCCATCGTGGCTTCAGTTCCTGAATTCGTTGGACGCCACATGGGGAATCCATAACGCTCAGCCAGCAGTTCGCCGACTTCCCCATTGAGTTCGCACGGAGTGACGTACAGCGTGCCCGAGTCGAGTTGCTCTTCGACAGCCCGGCGCACATGAGGGTTCATATGCCCGGCGAACAGAGCACCAAAACCCATGTCGTAGTCGATGTATTCGTTGTCGTCGACATCGATCATTCGGCTACCTGCGGCATGCGACACGACAATCGGGTGCGGGTCGTATGCCTGGAAACTCGAGGGCACACCTGCTGGCATGACCTTTCGGGTTCGGTCGGTGGCACGCTGCGAGCCCATCGTGCGATCTGAATAGATCGCCATCTCTCGATCAGTGATCTCTCTCGCTCGTGCGGCCAACGCAGATTGGTCTGACGACGCCATGAACATTTCCCCTTGTGATGTCAAGCGAGTGATCAACTCGCTGCCATGTGATATCGAGAACGTATCAGAGGCTTGCGACCCCACCTGTCGCGAACTTAGCTTCGGGGCACCTTTGACCACGGAAGGTCTTTATCGACACGTGGCTCACCTGGCAGGCCGAGCACCTGCTCGCCAATGATGTTTTTCAAGATCTCAGACGTACCGCCCTCGATCGAATTCGCCCGCACCCGCAAGAACGCGTACTGAGCGCTCTTGCTTGCGCCAGTTGAGTCAAGTTCGGTCGGCCGACGGAAGGTGTAGTCATAGTCAATGAGTCCGGCAGGTCCCAACAGGTCGATACAGAAGTCGTAGAGCTCTTTGTTGAGGTTTGCGAACTCAAGTTTTGAGACTGAACCCTCTGGGCCAGGGTTGCCCACCTTTGCGGCTTCCGCTGCGCGGACATTCGTCAAACGGCCAACTTCGGCACGAACCCACAGCTGCATGAGGCGATCACGACGAACGTCGCTCCTCTCGGACTCGTCGAGTGAGTTCCAAATCTTGACTGCGTCGTTCGCAGCTGCGCCTTTTTGCGGTTTGCCTCCACCTGCTGATCCACCACCAATTGCTGTGCGCTCGTTCATCAATGTTGTGAGAGCAGCACGCCAACCTTCGCCTTCAGCTCCGATGCGCTGATCGTCAGGGATGCGGGCGTCGGTGAAATAGACCTCGTTGAACTCGGCTTCTCCTGTGATCTGCCGAAGTGGTCGAACCTCGACACCTTCAGAGTGCATATCGATTGCGAAATAGGTCATGCCCTTGTGCTTTGGTGCCTCAGGATCGGTTCGGGTGACGAGCATTCCCCAATCAGCGAGGTGCGCAAGCGTGTTCCACACCTTTTGGCCGTTGACGATCCATTCTTCGCCGTCGCGGACCGCACGAGACGCGAGACCGGCGAAGTCTGATCCGGCTCCCGGCTCTGAAAACAACTGGCACCATTTCTCTTCACCGGTGAACATCGGGCGAAGAAAACGTTCACACTGTTCTTCGGAACCGTGGGTCAAAATCGTTGGACCGGCAAGAGCCATGAAGAACGATGTTGGGTCGGCCGGCTCTGCCCCGGCCTCACGCATGCGACGCTCAACCACGCGGTTGAGGTCGGGGCGCAGACCAAGACCTCCGTTGCCCTCTGGAAAGTGCACCCAGGCAAGACCATGATCGAAGCGTGCGGCCCGGAAGGCAATGTTGTCCATCGCCTTCGGATCATTTTCTGCGAGAAATGCATCAATAGCTGAATCAAGAAGTGTTGTGTCGTTTGAACTCACCCCCATAGTTTCGCAGACCAAAGCCGGTTAGACCGCATCGACAGCGCCCCGGTGAGGCAGCAAGAGATCGATCAATGAGTGTTCATCGAGAGTGTGGCGATTGGCAATCTTGCTGGCAGACTGAGGGGCACATGGTGGGCGTAGCTCAGGTGGTTAGAGC
>DLTS01000067.1:0-171 GCA_002501485.1 Acidimicrobiaceae bacterium UBA7830 | reverse complement strand
GGCGTAGCTCAGGTGGTTAGAGCGTCAGGTTGTGGCCCTGAAGGCCGGGGGTTCAAGTCCCCTCGCTCACCCCAGTTCCCGGGCAGTTGGGCATCGAATTTTCGCTGCCTACACTGCTCGGGCTTTTACCGCCTCTAGCTCAACGGCAGAGCAGTGGACTCTTAATCCATT
>DLTS01000058.1 GCA_002501485.1 Acidimicrobiaceae bacterium UBA7830 | reverse complement strand
TGGCTGTCATCTGCGGATTCGCTGATGACGATGTTGCCGATCGGCTCCCGACGTATTCGTTAACCGAGCGTTACGGTCTCGACGCAGCGACATCGCAGACGAGAAGACTCATCACCGAGACATCGAGAGAAATCCTCTCAACATCCACCGCTGGCTAACTCGTCAGCCCGAGGTTCCTGCTTCAATTTCAGTCACTGCTGCCGGCACGAGCTCTTCGAGTGTGCGACCCGCTTTATCAAGACCGAGCATGACGAGGACGCCAGCTCCATCGAGTGAGCCCGTTTGCGTTGGGGCTGGTGTTTGCACAGGCGCAATCGATGACACACCACCCATCGATGCCGCTACAGATTCTGCTACCGCCTGCGCAGCTGGAATTCCCGCGTCGTAGTACACGACGGTGAGTTCGAGACGGCCACCGATCGACGATGATGCATTCGTTGGCGAGCCAACCGAGTACCCGGCTGCGGAGAGTTGATCACTCAAGAGCCCTGCAGATCCGCTCACGCCGTTTGCGTTCGCAACAATGACTGAAGCACCTTCTGTTACTGGGCCAGAAACAGTAGTAGTGGTCTCGATAACGACTGTGGTCGAGGTCAACGAGGCATCGACCGCAACAGTAGTTTCCACCGCAGTCGTTGCAACCGGCCCCCCGAGTACTACGTCGCCGCTTGAAGAAATCGACCGCAAGATAAGAAATCCAACGACAACTGCGATCACGGAAAGAACGATCGCAAGTCCGCCCGCTACCTGTGCGGGCTCGTTTCGAGGGACACGCCTCGGTACGCCACCGCTTGAGTCTCTCGAGTCGCTCATTTCGACATTCCCTCCGATGCATCGGTGCCGGTTCCCAGTCGTTCACGACGCCGGATCACTCGTTGACGCTCAAGTCGACGAACAAGAAGTTCATCGTGTTCGAGAGCCTCCGAGAGTTCCAACAACTCGTTCAACTCACCATGATACTCGTCGACTGAACACTGGAATCGCGCCCTAATTGCTCGTTCGCGGGTGTCGTCAAGCGTCCACCAGTTGCGTTCGAACTCAAGTATGGCTCGCTGACGATCTGTGATCACCTCACAAGAATTACCGCTCAGAGGGTGCAGTTACAAGCACCATCGAAAAGCTTCTCGCCTTCGTTATGAATTATCCTCTCCAAACGTGTCTGACAAACCGTTCATCATCGGAGTCGCCGGAGGTACTTCATCCGGAAAAACCACGATCGCTGAGCGCCTTGCCGACTCAATGGGTGCTGACGAACTTGCTCTCGTCAAGCTTGACTCGTATTACATTTCACGGACTGAACAGCCGATGGAAGAACGAGCCGCAGCAAATTACGACCACCCTTCAGCCTTCGATTGGGATCTGCTCAACCAGCACCTCAACGAATTGCTGAACTGGCGTCCAGCGCCTGTCCCGACGTACGACTACACCATCCACGACCGAACCAACATCGTTGATGTTGTCCAACCTGCCCGCATTGTGGTGGTCGAAGGAATTCTCGTCCTATCAAACACCGAACTGCGCAACCAATTCGACCTCAAAGTGTTTGTCGACACCCCTGCCGACCTCAGGTTCATCCGGCGTCTCGAACGCGATGTTGCCGAGCGCGGAAGAACTCAAGAGAGCATCATTTCTCAATATCTTGCAACCGTTCGGCCAAGCCATGAGGGCTTCATCGAGCCAAGTCGCGCCCATGCCGATGTCATCATTCCAGAAGGCGGCCTCAATCGGCCGGCGCTCGATGTATTGCTCGCTCGCGTGCGAGAAATCGTGAACTAAGCGGAGCGCTCAGGGAGTGCTGGTGGTGACGCCCGGCAGCAGTTGATCTGCAAAGTCGTCGCCGAGGGCAACGATAACACCAGCGTCACCAAGTTCTGACGAACTCACTGGCGGCACTGTTGGCATCTCGACGAGTTGAATGACTCCCCCAAACGCCCGAACGAGGGACTCTGCGACCGCTAATGCTGCTTCGTCGTCGATGTAATAAATCTTGGATGCTCCAAGCGCGCCTTCGGTAGAATTTGTTGGCGTACCCATATCGAAACCCTCATCGGCAAGGAGTTCTGACATTCGACCGGCCGACCCGTTGATGCTGCTGGCGTTGGCCACGATGACGACTGCTCCGTCGGTGACAACTTCGGGGACTGCGGTTGTCGTTGTCACCTCGACAGTTGTCGTCGCCGATGGTGCAGCGGTCGTTTCAACCGATGCTTCGGTCGTCGTGGTGACGACCTCAGCGGCATCGCCACCTCCGCATGCTGCAATAACTGAGCCAATTATCGCAACAGCCACTGTTGCGCGTGTGCGAAGCGCAACTCCGCTCGACACGTTGACTTTTTGAAACACCATTCTCTTACAGTACCGCGACCAACGCAGTCGCCCGATTCGGGCAAACACGAGCGAAAGAAAGAGAGATAATGTCTGCTCAACCATGAGCACACCGATTCCTGTTATCGATCTTCAACAACCGGATGATGTCGTCACCTCATCCATCATCGAGGCGTATTCTCACATCGGGTTCGCTCAAATTATTGGTCATGGCGTGACCCAGCAGATCATTGGCGCCGCATTCGATGCATCGGCACGTTTTCACGCCCTTGAACTTGGCGAAAAAATGGCCGTCGCGCTCGACCACAATCATCGCGGCTACATCGCAGATGGCACCGCCGTCGATCGTTCATCAGAGGTTGTGCCGGCAACCGCAGCAAATCGAAGCGAGTCGTTCATGATGATGCGAGAGGACTCTCCAGATTCTCGTGACGTTGCGCTTCGCACCCCACTTGCTGGCGCAAACCAGTGGCCTCGCCTCAACAACTTCCGCGAGCCGGTAACGACCTGTCACGACGCTATGCGAGACGTCGCGTTGAAAGTTCTCACACTCATCGATCGCGGGCTCGATGCCAAAGGGGCACTGATCGATACGTTTTCAACTCCAACCACATGGTTCCGGCTTCTCCACTATCCGCCGGTGAGGGTTGATGCCCCCGAAGATGTTTTCGGTTCTGCACCCCACACCGACTTTGGTGCGCTCACTCTCGTTGCTCAAGATTCTGCCGGTGGACTGCAGGTTGCCAGGGGTGACGATGAGTGGATCGATGTTGAGCCAATCGATGGAGCATTCGTGATGAACGCCGGTTCAATGCTGCATCGGTGGACTAACGGTCGGCTGACGGCGACGCCCCATCGGGTGCGCAATCGTGGCAACAGCGACCGGTATTCGTGCGTCTTGTTCTGCGACCCGCACATTTTGACTGAAATTGCGCCGCTTCCTGCGTGCGTAGGTGGCGATGAGCCAATGTTTGAGCCAGTCGTCTTCGCTGATGTCGTCGCTCACCATTTGGGAGCGATCTATGAGCAGCATCAAAGCTGATGGCAATGGAGCCGGGTGCGAGAATCGAACTCGCGACCACATGATTACAAGTCAAGTGCTCTACCAACTGAGCTAACCCGGCGAAACAGTGCTTTGCATTGCGCTCGTAAGGCTAGAGGTCACCCCCCGCCACCACTACTGAGCACCACGATTCACACCGTCCAAGTAGAGACCTCAGATTTCTCGTCAGCCGACAAGTGGGGCGTTCACGTTGACGCGAGTTGAGAGAGAACTACCGATGGCGACGAACTTCATACGTAGCGAGTGCCGCTGCTGCAGACACATTCAGCGACTCGACCCGACCGTGCATCGGAATTGCGCAAATGAGATCACAACGCTCTCGAACAAGGCGCGAGAGTCCTGCCCCCTCTGCCCCGAGCACCACACAGATACCTTGAGCAGCAAGATCCCCAAGGTCAAACAGACTGCGATCGGCCGCATCATCAAGGCCAACAATCCAGATGCCTTGATCCTTCATTCGCGACAACGCCGCTGGAAGCCCGGGCACCACCGCCACCGCCACATGCTCAACCGCTCCCGCAGCGGCCTTTGCAACTGTCGGAGTGATATGGACAGCTCGGTGACGAGGAACAACAATGCCGTCAACTCCTGCGCCTTCGCAACTGCGCATAATTGCCCCGAGATTTCCTGGGTCGGTCACACCATCAACTGCGATAAGAAATGGGGCGCGACCCTCGCGTCGAGAGATCAGACGCGAAAGATCAACTTCCGGAACCTCTGCCGCCCGGGCGAGCACTCCCTGAGGGGCTTCTGAACGTGCAGCGGTTTCAAGGCGCCGCCTGGCTACGTAGGCAACCGGCACTCGATTCGCTCTTGCGAGACCGACGATGTCGTCGAGTGTTTCGTCACCTTCAAGCTCAGACGAGATCCAAATCTCTTGAGTTTTGCGGCGCTGGGCGAGCAGCAATTCCCGAACGGCTTGACGGCCTTCAATCTGTGACCCGCCGAGACTTTTTGGTCGCGAGACGCGTGGTTCGCCGTCGCGACGAATCGCTCCAGTTCGACCCGCTCCTTGACTACGAGGACCTTGACGCGCTCCCCCTTTGCCGGAAGGGCGCGAACCGTCACGAACATTCTTTCGAGGTTGACCGCTGCGCGAACCTCTGCCGCTGTTTTTTCGAGCGTTCATCGCGACACCACCACGCTCGCCCAACAGGCGACGCCTTCCGAACGACCGATAGCACCAAGGCCTTCGGCTCGTCGACCGGTCACGGTGACCGGTGCTGCGCATGCCGCCCCCAGATTGCGTTGCATTTCTTCTCTCATTGGTGCGATCTTCGGGCGTTCACAGACGATTACAACTGAAGCATTTCTGATTGTCCAACCGAGTGACACCACTTCAGATGCGACTGCTCGCAGCATCTCCATAGAGTTCGCTCCGGCCCATTGCGGGTCGGTGTCGGGGAAACGCTCACCGAGGTCGCCAAGTTGCAGGGCCGACAAAAGGGCATCGGTAATTGCATGCGCAGGAACGTCGGCATCGGAGTGCCCGACGAGTGACCGCTCACCAGGGAACTCAACTCCGCCAAGAATGAGGGGATGTTCTGTTTTGTCAGCAAACCGATGGGTATCAAATCCCTGGCCCACACGGATATCAGAAATCATTCTTCAACCTCTCGCCGCGCCCATTCAAGATCTTCTTGAGTGGTGATTTTCCGGTTTGGACTCTCGCCATCAACCACCACGACGACACCGCCAGCTCTCTCTACCAGCATCGCGTCATCGGTTGCGGTTGAGTTGCCGTCATCCAATTCGTGAGCTCTTCGAAGTGCCGCAACGCCAAATGCCTGTGGCGTCTGCGCCGCAACAAGCGTTGATCGATCGGGGGTTGACTCGATTGTGCCACTGCCGTCGGCAGCAACAATTTTGATCGTGTCGGTGACTGGAATTGCCGGGATCGCCGCATCGGCACCGTTGCGAATCGCAGCGATGACCTGTTTGAAAAGGTCTGTTGATGCAAAGGGGCGAGCTGCGTCGTGAACGCACACGATGTCGGCATCATCAGGCACGTGAGCCAACCCATTGCGAACACTTTCGCTTCGCGTAGCCCCTCCCGCAATGCCTCCCTCTCGTTCAACGTCGCTTGCCGGCACCACCACGACAACGCCATCACTCACCGCTCGAGCGGTCGACACCGACCGATCAATCACACGGGTGTCGCCGAGCATCTCGTATTGCTTCATCCCGCCGAAGCGCGCGCCGCTTCCTGCGCCCACCACGATCGACCAGACATGGCCGTGCTGAGGTTGCTCGCTAGAAGTCATTGAGCCGCAGGGTAGTACCATGAAGGCACAGTGACTCAGAATCCAACACCTTCCCTTGATCCGCTGACGGCGTTACAGAGTGTGCCGATCTTTTCTGAGGTGCATGAAGACACTCTCAATGCTCTGGTGACGGCTGCTGAAGTGAAAGAACTCGTACGGGGAGATGTTCTCTTCAATGAGGGTGACGAACCCAATTCGCTTCACATTGTGTTGTCGGGTCGAATCGCGATCGTGATGATCTCAGGGGTCGACGATCGAGAGAGTGTTGTTGCTCTCATGGACTCAGGCGACCTCTTCGGTGAGCTCGGACTCCTCGATAGTGGTGCTCGCTCCGCAACCGCTCGAGCAATCGAACCAACGAGCATCCTCGAAATTCGTTATGACCACGTGAGAAAGATCTTCGATGAGCAGCCTGACTTGGTGTGGGCTGCGGCTCGGATGCTGGCACAGCGTCTTCGCACGATGGACGAAGCACTGTCTGATTCTGTCTTTTTAGATGTGACGGGACGGACTGCGAAGCGCATCATCGAATTGTCGGAGGGCGAAGATGAGTTCACCATTCCGGTTACTCAGGAAGAACTTGCGGGAATGGTCGGTGCGTCACGCGAGCGGGTGAACAAAGCGATTTCGAGTTTTGTTCGGCTCGGCTGGCTCGAACAGCATGACCGTAACTACCGCATTCTTCAGCGCAAAGAACTCTCGATTCGCGCCCGCTAACTCACTTCTCTGCGGCGCTACCTACCGCGCACCCACTCGCCCACTCGAGCAAACGCGTCCGCTGCGTCGTCGGCTCGGTGGTCAGGACGACTTGAGTCGTGGGCAAACCCATGTTTCGCATCGGAATACCGGACGACCTGGGTGCCGGTAGCTTCAAGGTCTGACACTGCGTCTGGCGGGGTATACGGATCAAGGTCACCAATAATTGCCAGCACGGGGTCTGGTGACGCGGCCACATGCGGCAACGGCTCGCTTTGACCCGGACCGTTCCATGCCTCGGGAAGCCGAATCATTCCATAAAAACTCGCAATGCGATCGAATCTTCCTTGGTCGGCAGCCTTAAAGCAGTGCATTCCTCCGAGACAGAACCCAACGAGGCTCACATCGTCGCATCCGGTGAGATCGCCCGCTGCGCCTAGGTCGCCTAACACACGATCGTCGATGAGCCTCGATACCGCCTCGTAGCGAGGTTCGATTTCAGCCGAGAGTGATTCTGTTGGGAATGGCTCGACCGCAATCGTCGTCATGTTCCACTCCTTAGCGAACCGCTGAACCAGGTCATCGAAGAGCGGGCGAAGGCCGAAAATGTCCGGGGCAACGACGAGTCCGCGAGTTGATCCGGCTACTCGGACGACTTCGATTTCGGTTCCATTTTCTAGACGTTCGCGCATGGTCGTGACCTTATTCCAAACGTTATAGGGGCATCGGCTTAGGCGTCGCGGCGGCGATCGACGACAACTCCGATAATGCCCACAACGATCACAAATGCAGCGAAATACAGGTGACCCCATGGTCTGCTGAGTGCGCTATCAACTCCAGAGGGGCCGTCAATCTCTTGGAACGCTGTCTGGTATGGCATCCATTTCCACGCCGACTCATACCCACTCAACGCGAACGCAAGTGCGATCAGGCTCTCGATGATGAGGGGCCACAGTAAGACAACGACAATCGCAACTGGAGAGTTCTTGATGAGCACGCCGAGCCCGAGACCAAACCACGACACGATAATCGCGAACGTCACAAGAGCGACGAAGACCTTGAACGAATGGTCAAACCATCCATCAACAATGATGGTGGCTCCACGACTGTTTAAAAGTGCCGCCCCAAGACCGAAGTTCAGCCAGAACAAGACGGACATCACAACCGCTGTCACCAATGTCCCGATGACAGCTTTGGCCACGATGACCTTCCAGCGTGCGGGCACTGCGGCATAAGTGACACGAATTGTTCCGTGTGTGAATTCGCTGGTCAGGTTGATCACCCAGAGCGATGAGAGCAGCAACAGCGAAAATGCGCCCGAACTCGCAACGATCGACACAACTTCGCGATAGGACACGAATTGAGGGTCGGGGTTGAAGATCCCTACCAGTGTCGAAATGATCAAGGGAAACATCATCGCAATGATGAGCAGCACCCAATGCGATCGCACCGTGCGCGCTTTCAGCCACTCACTTGCGATGATGGCTTTCATGATGACGACCCCGATCGGTACTCTTGGTCCTCTCTTGTCACTGCGAGGAATGCATCTTCGAGACTGTCGGTGACTTCTAAAAGTTCGTGAACCACTGCTTTGTTGCCATGTGCAAGTTCACCAACGTCGATCATCGACATCCCGGTGACGAGCGCTCCATCAGTGTCTGCGGTCTCGCTGAGCATTGATGCGTCACCACCACGCTCTTGCACCGCCCGCACGATGACGCCGATCTGAGGCGACCTCACGCGAATTCGCGTTGTCGTGTGACGGGCGATGAAGTCGGCTGCGCTTTCATGCGCAATGAGACGTCCTCGGCCAATAACAACGAGGTCCTCAGCCATCAGTGCCATCTCAGAGAGTTGATGACTGCTGACGAGAACTGCACGCCCTTGACCTGCGAGATACTGCAACATATCGCGCATCCACCTGATACCTTCAGGATCGAGACCGTTTGCTGGCTCGTCAAGGATGATCACCTCGGGGTCACCGAGCATCGTCGCAGCAAGTCCGAGGCGCTGCTTCATGCCGAGTGAGAATGTCTTTACGCGGCGATGGGCAACATCGGTGAGACCGACGAGCGCAAGGACCTCATTGACTCGTTGTCGGTCCAGATGGTTTGAGACCGCCAGGTACTCGAGGTGATGGCGGGCTGATCGGCCCGGATGCACGTACGACGCATCGAGTAGGACCCCGATTGTTCTGATCGGATCTTCGATCTGCCGGTAATGCTTGCCCGAAAATGTCACATTTCCAGACTGCGGATGATCGAGGTCAACCATGCAACGCAGGGTGGTCGACTTCCCCGAGCCGTTCGGTCCGAGAAACCCGGTCACCCGGCCGGGTTGCACCGAGAAGTGCAGATCATCGATAGCGACAGTGTTTCCGAAGCGCTTCGACAGCCCCTCAACGGTGATCATGGCTGTGAACGTACTTTCACTTACAGTTGGGCAGCAACTACGGCTGCTCGTTGCGCGGCAGAGGCGAGAGCTGCCATCACCGAGTCAGTATGTCCGAGACCGACGAAGAGCGTTTCGTAGGCGCCGGGAGCCATTGCTACACCTTCAGACAACATGGCGTGGAAGAACCGTGAGTAGGCGGCTTCGTCAGTTGTTGTTGCGTCGTCGAAATTATAAACCTGGCCACCGTTGCCAAAATAAGCGCCGACAAGTGTTCCTACGCGGGGAAAATGGGCAGGCACTCCGGCGGATGCGCAAGCATCTTCTAGCAACGACGCGAGCTGACTTGCACGTCGTTCAAGTTCCTCATAAACCTCCGGTTCAAGAATGTCAAGTGCAGCAAGGCCAGCAGCAGTAGCTATGGGATTCCCCGCAAGGGTTCCGGCATGAAAGACGGGTCCGAGAGGTGACAACGTTTCCATGATCGCCTGGTGACCGCCGACCGCTCCAATAGGAAGCCCGCCACCGATAACTTTTCCAAAGGTGGTGAGATCAGGGGTTACTCCGTAACGCCCTTGCGCACCGTCAACTCCAAGTCGGAAGCCCGTAATGACTTCGTCAAAGATGAGCACGGCCCCGACTCGATCACATTCGGCGCGCAGCCCTTCAAGGAAACCTGGGAGAGGCTCAACGACTCCCATGTTCGCTGCAACTGGTTCGACGATGACTGCCGCTACGGCCTCATCAAGTTGCGGCACGATGTTGTAGGGCACGACCATTGTTTCACCGACGGCACCTGCCGGTACGCCGGCGGTTCCAGGAAGTCCGAGTGTTGCAACACCGCTTCCGCCCGCTGCGAGTAACGCGTCGGTTGCGCCGTGGAAATTGCCATGAAAAATAATGACGCGGTCACGCCCGGTGTATCCACGCGCTAATCGAACCGCTGTTGATGTTGCTTCGGTACCGGAGTTCATAAATCGAACGCGTTCGCAACTTGGAACCCGGTCGCGTATCGCCTCAGCAAGTTTCATTTCGCGGGGTGTAGGTGCGCCAAATGAAGTTCCGTCAACAGCGGCTGCACTCACCGCCTGTGTCACCGCTGGGTGGGCGTGGCCAAGAATCACCGCTCCATAACTTTGCACCAGGTCTATGTAGCGACGACCCTCAACATCAGTGATGTGCGCGCCCTTGGCTCCAGCAACCACATATGGCCGACCGCCCACCGAGCGAAACGCACGAATCGATGAGTTCACTCCGCCCGGGATGGCGAGCGAAGAACGTTCGAAGATCTCATCATTCGATGAGATTCCCGCACCAACACATAAAGATGCGTAACACCCTGCGCTCTCACAGCGCTCCTTATCACAGCGACTGATCACGAAATTCCCTGGGCACCCTCTGCAAACCACCGAGTGAGGTAAGTGAGAATAATTCCTGCTCCAGCTCGTTTGATGGCAGTGAGTTGCTCAAGAGCGACTAAGTCGCCATCAATCCAACCATTCGCTGCCGCCGCCATGATCATTGCATACTCACCGCTCACGTGAAACGCAGCGACGGGGAGATCGATAGCTGCGCGCACCTCGGCAATTACATCGAGATAGGTCACTGCTGGTTTCACCATAATGATGTCGGCACCCTGGGCTACGTCGTCAGCGACTTCAACGAGTGCTTCGCGACCGTTTCGCCAATCCTGCTGGTACCCCGCTCGGTCACCCCCACCAGAAATGTTGACGTTAACCGCTTCACGGAATGGACCATACAAACCGCTCGCATACTTACTTCCGTAGGCCATGATCGGAATCTCGTTGTGGCCTGCGCGATCTAGTGCAGAACGAATTGCGGCTACCTGGCCGTCCATCATTCCGCTTGGTGCGACCATGTGGGCGCCGGCGTCGGCTTGTGCGACTGCAGTGGCAGCGTACAACCCGAGAGTTGCGTCATTGTTAACCATCCCGTACTCGTCAAGGATCCCGCAGTGGCCGTGGTCAGTGTATTCGCAAACACAGAGATCAGAGATGAGTACGACGTCATCTCCAACGTCCGCTCGGAGCTTTTCAAGTGCCACTTGTGCTATGCCGTTACTCGCACAAGATGATGAGCCTGTTGCGTCTTTGTGCTTTGGGATCCCGAACAGCATGACTGATCGAACGCCGAGCTCAGCAAGTTCGTAGACCTCCCGCCGCAACGAGTCAAGGGAGTGTTGGACGACACCAGGTAACGAACTGACGGGGACTGGATCATCAACGCTCTCGCGAACGAAGAGCGGCGCAACTAGATCTTGCACGTTTACACGGGTTTCCGCAACGAGGTCACGCATTGCAGACGTCGAACGAATTCGTCGCGGGCGATGGGCCGGAAACGGTGCGGGAACAAAAGCCACCCCCGTATGGTACGAGCACCTGCCGCCGTCGGCACACCCGTGAGTTGTATCTAGTCAATTGAAATAGTTCAACGTGGCGGAGACAAGGCCGTCGATCGTCGACGATTCCGCAATGTCAGCCACTCGCAAAGCTTCCCGTTCAGCGGTTTGGGCAGTTGGAACGCCGATCGTAATTACTGGTGGTGAAGTGAGCTGATAGGTACGGCACATTGATGCCCACGCGCTCGCAGCAGAACTCGCAGCAAGCAACACGAGCTCTGCTTTCACTGCATTTTCGGCAACATGCTGATCAACTCTTAGTTGCTGGGTTCGATAAGCAACGACATCAGTGACCCTCCACCCGAGTCGCTCAATGCCGGTGCGGACCTCATCAGATGCTTGCTCGCCGCGGACAATCAGAACGTGTCCTCCACCAGCTGGTGCTGTCGGAAAAACGCTCACAAGGTCTTTCCCTGAGGCATTTTCAGGAACGAGGTCAACAATCTCGCCGCTGGCCTCACTGAGGATTGCTGCTGAAGAGGGACCGACTGCGCTGCGATGTGAAGCGAGCGAAGCCCACGGCGCGCTTCGGCGCGCTCCATTCGCAGAGGTAACAACGAGCCAATCGATTGGGCCAGCTACTGACGTATCGACCGGGACGTCGATGATGTCGGTGAGCGGAAGATGCACAACTGTTGCCCCGTAATGTTCAAGGCGTCGTTCCAGGTCTCCGGCATCGGGTCGAGTGGTCACAACTATACGACCGTGGAGCAACCCTTCGCTCATCTTGAACGTCTCACACCCCGACCGCGACCCGGGCCTCGTTGGCGAGCGCTCGAGCTGCGGCGATGTCTCGTTTGAAATCACCGATGAGTTCGATTGATAGACGGAAATTCGATGCATCGCCGCCTAGGAAAGCGGTGAGCACACCTCCCGAGACATGGGCTCCCAAGGGGGCAGCGCATCCTGCGCCAAGCTCGCCAAGGTAGGCGCGTTCGATCGTCACTTCGGTTGCGGTGGTCTCGTCATTGATACCAGCCAGAGCTTCGAGAACGTCAGATGAGTCGTTTCGGCACTCAACTGCGACTGCACCTTGGCCAACCGCTGGCACGAAGACCGCTGGGTCCAGCTCTTCAGCGATGTGGCTGGTGAGGTTGAGCACTTCAAGTGCCGACACTGCCATCACAATTGATCCGCTATCGGGGATTTTTTGCAGCCGGGTCTCGATATTCCCTCTCAATTCAACAAAATTGAGGTCTGCGCGAATCTCTGCGATCTGGGCTCGCCGTCGTACTGAACCGGTCGCCACCGTTGCGCCATCCCCAAGGTCGAGAAGCCGGCGCCCGATGAGTGCGTCTGTAGGGTTTCGTCGGGTCATGATCGCAGCGATGTCAAGTTGATGCGGGCGTTCGGTTGGCAGATCTTTCGCTGAGTGCACTGCGGCATCGGCGCGACCGGCGAGCACCGCTTGTTGGACCTCTTTTGTGAAGACTCCCTGTCCGCCGATCTCGTGGAGCGGAATGTTCGCTGCTTGGGTGCGATCGCCATGGGTCTCGACGATGACGAGTTCGCTTTTAACACCGCGCTGAGAGAGAGCGTGCTGTACGCCCTCTGCTTGTGTGACCGCTTGACGGCTTCCACGTGTTGCGAGTCTTATGACCACGCTCATACCTACGGTGATTCTAGGCGTCGCCTGCGTGGGGGTCGTCGAGGTTGAACAGATCGATCACCGCTGATGCGAGTCGTTCTCCGCGCGGTGATCCGGCTTCTAACCGCAACCTCACGGATGGTTCATGCAGCAACTTTGCAAGCAGTTGGGTGGTGACGACATCGAGGGCGTTGCGCGCATCTTCATCGAGTCGACCAGCAACACGGTCGAGTTCGTCTCGGCGAATTATGTCGAAATGTGAGCGGAGGGCGGAGATAAGTGGAGCCGCCTGCACTGCCGACGATGCGATGGCATAGCGGTCAAGTTCTTCAGACAGGATCGCTTTCACCGATTCCACCGAGGAGTTCCGACTCTCTCGGCCGCGTTCGGCCCAGCGTTGCACGTCATCGAGGTTGAGCACGGTGACGTCAGGAAGCTGAGCGACTTCGTGGTGCACGTCTCGCGGTACCGCAATGTCGATAATCAACTTCGGGCGATCTGGCGAGGTTGCAGACCGGGCCATGTCGGTCGTGATGATCGGTTCAGAAGCTCCGGTGCAGGTGATGATGAGGTCAGATTCAACGAGAGCACGATCGAGTGATGCCAACGGTTTCACGGTGCCATTCACACGGTCGGCAATTGAGCGGCCGTGTTCTTCGGTTCGATTAAGCACTGTCATTCGGCGGGCACCTTGGCCATGGAGAGCAACTGCGATGCCTTCCCCCATGATGCCTGCTCCAACAACTGCAACGCCGACGTTTTCGAGAGATCCGAGATGATCGACCGCCAGTTCTACGGCGGCGTGACTCATTGACGCAGTTCCTCGCGCAATGTCAGTGTCGGTACGAGCACGCTTTCCGGTTTCGAGGGAGTGACGGAAGAGCAAGTTAAGGCTTGAACGTGACGCCCCCTCTGCCCGCGCTGTTTCCCATGCATCTCGGACTTGACCAAGCACTTCTCCTTCGCCGAGCACCATCGAATCAAGTCCGGCAGCCACCGAGAAAAGGTGATGCGCTGCCGCGTTGTCATGTTCGGCGTATGTGTGAGAGTTAATCGTCTCGAGATCAACGCCGGCTGTGGTGGCAAGGAAATGTTGGATGTCGTCGAAGCCTTGGTGGAAGAGTTCGGCTACGGCGTAGACCTCGGTCCGGTTACAAGTGCTGAGAACGACCGCTTCTCGAACACTGTCGAGCGCAACAAGCCCCGCAACGGCTTTTGCAACACCCTGTGCATCAAGAGCGATACGTTCGAGGAGGTCAAGAGGAGCGGTTCGATGGTTAACACCGACGACAAGGACAGACATGTCGCTGAGGCCCTACGCCGTTGCGTTGATCGAGCCGTCACCGTTGACAGCGCGAAGTTGCGCCGCTGCGGTAAGGCGTCGTTGTTCGTGGTACGAGATGATCTGGAGCTCAACGGAGAGATCTACTCGTCGAACGCTGATCCCAAACGGCACGTTGACCACCACGGGTGCGAAGTTAAGAATGCTCGTGACCCCACTTTTTACGAGTCGATCAGCGGCGTCTTGGGCGGCTGACGCTGGCGTTGCGATCACACCAATCGACACCGAACGCTGAGCGACGACCTGTGGTAGTTCGTCAAGGTGGCGAACTCGGACTCCTCCGACGGCAACGTCGATTTTCTTGTCGTCAATGTCGAAGACGCCTTCGATGGAGTAGCCGCGTTCGGAGAAGCCTCCATAGCCACTAAGAGCTTGGCCAAGGTGACCCGCACCAACGATGACGACGCTCCACTCATGGTCGAGACCCAGTTCGCGTCGAATTTGGTAAACGAGATATTCGACGTCGTACCCGACACCCCGGGTGCCGTAACTGCCCATATACGACAGGTCTTTGCGAACTTTCGCTGCGTTAACTGCCGCAAGTGCGGCAAGCTCGTCAGAGGAGATGTTTGCGACCTCGTTCTCAAGCTGTTCGATCAGCAATTGCAGATAGATCGGAAGCCTGGCGACGGTCGCATCAGGAATGCGTCGACGTGATCGATGGGGGGACATCGCTTTACATGATAGGTCGCTTGTGCGCGCCTTCACAAAGTCGCGCTCGATACTTTTTGAAAGTTCGACTGCACGAATTCGACCGCGGAAACTAGAGGCGCAGAAGCGACACTGAGCCCGCCACCAAAATGGCCAACAGCAGCAGTCCGAGAGCAAGGGTCGTTGCGGGGCGCATGCCGTGACCTTACCGACCAAATGTGACTGCTGTCGTCACGAGTTCGTCTTCACCCTGGGCAATGACAACCTGCTCCCCAACATCGAGAGCGAGTTCAGCGGCTGCAGATCGACGATCAAGACACACTGCGTACATGCCAAGTGAATCAACTACGACGCCGATGCCCCCACCAATTTCAGCAAAGTTGGCAACCATCCGAGCCGACCTGACGACGGTGACTCCAGGTTCGGTCGTATCAGGCAAGGTCAATGAGATAGTCGGACCCCAGGTAAAGGGCAGGTCATCGGGCCCAACGTTGAGTTGACAATTTCCGAAATGGTCAACCCACAACACTTCAGCAATGACCTTGTCGACCTCTTCTCTCGGCAACGGAATAGCAGACGGCATCAACAACGATGGGTCAAGTTCGGGGCCGAGGTCTTCGATCGCTCCGCCATTACATAGGTAGGCCGCTGCTGGCGCAAACACATCGCGCCCATCGAAGGTGCCGCCGGCTCCGCTCAACACGATGTTCGAGTTTGTGATGTGAAAGGCACGCTCCGCGCCACCGGCAATTGCAACAGCTGGGGCGATGAGCCCGTTGTCTGGGGCAACGAATACTCCGGCACCTCCAGCGACTTCGACGGCGATTGCTTTTCGATCAGTACCAACCCCTGGGTCGACGACGGCAAGGATGACGCCTTCCGGCAGATAAATGATCGAACGTGCGAGCGCAAGAGCACCGGCGCGGACATCGAAAGGTGGGATCGAATGCGTGAGGTCCACAACGCTCACATGAGGAGCGAGATCGCGAACGACTGCGGTGCACACCCCGACGAACTCGTCGGCAAGTCCGTAGTCAGAAAGAAACGAGATGGTCTCGAAGCGCCTACTCACGACTGTGACGTTAACGCCAGGTCGACTGCAGCGGTCGCAGGTGGCCAAGTCGTCGGAAAATACGGCTTATTGGGATCGTCACTGCAAAGGAGCAATTCAATTTCTGCGCATCCGGCGATGATGCCCTCGACGCCACCGCCAATGAGCCCGATGCGCTTCATTCTGCAGAACCTAGATGTCAGCTGCAGAAGAACTGATCTTGAGTTGAGCAAACGTCAGTTGCTACAACAAATGTGGCCTGAAAAACGACTGGGGCTAGTGCCAACCCCCCGATGGCACTAGCCCCGTCGGCGCTTCCGGTTATCACCGGTGCGGCTCAACAGATGTCATGTTAGACCGAAAATTGCGGTGTGAAAAGTGCCACACTGAGGAAATATTTCACAAGCGCATAATCATCAACTTGCGCCGAGTTCGCGGCTTCGGGTTTTCGCGGCAGTCACGGCACTGGCCACCAGGGCACGGAGACCTTGTTCGTTAAAGACGTTGAGTCCGGCTGCGGTAGTCCCTCCGGGCGATGTCACAGCCTCTCTTAGTGCGGCAGGGTTGCCTTGGGCGGCGAGCAATACTGAGGATCCAGATAAAAGCTGAGTCACCATTGGCTCAAGCACCTCTTCTGGCAAGCCTGCTTCAGCTCCAGCAGCGATCAAGGCCTCGGCAAAGGCGAACACGTACGCCGGCCCTGAGCCGATGAGCCCCGTGACCGAATCGAAGTGTTTTTCGTCGACTCGAATGACCATCCCGACGGCAGCGAGTAGTTCTCCAGCCCAGTCGAGCACCGCAGGGTCGCTCTCGGTATCTGTGCAGATCGCTGTCACCCCCTCGCCCACCATCGCTGGCATGTTGGGCATCGAGCGCACGACGTCAACCCCCTCGCCACATGCGGCCCGCAACATTGCTGTTGTGATGCCAGCTGCAATAGACAGCACGCGCTCCGCGCCAGCGGCCGCCGCAGCAGCCGCGACCTCTGCGATTACCGGAGGTTTCACGGCAAGCACTGCGGCACGACAGTTTGGTAACGACTCGCTCACAAACACCTGCGGAAATTCTGCGGCCACTACCTGTCGGCGCTCAGCCGAAAGTTCGACGACCGCAACCCGTTCAGCGGTCACGGTGTCGTCCCTAAGGAGTCCACCCAGCAATGCGGCACCCATATTTCCGCCACCAATGACGACTAACTCGTAGTCGTGTCCCATTTCAGCCATATCCAGACGCTACCGAGTAGACCCCGGTAGAGGGTTGTTTACCGGCCAAGGGAAGGTCAGGCACCCAGGTGGACGGGATCCGACCCCTTCAATGCGGCCCCAAAGCACCTCGAGTATGAGAGGTAAGCGCAATGCGGAGTGCGGAAATATTCATATCCTCCGGGTTTTAGTCGACGAATCTCCGGGCGAATCCGAGGCGGATCAGCGCCGGAAACGCATGCTCAACGGTTTGGTACAAGGTCCCAACAACTCGGTCGAGTTCATCAGTGGTCACAGCGCTGTCCGGAATTGCACCCCGGAGATAAATCGCGTCTTCGTGGCCGACAGAAAAGTGGGCGCCGACCAACCGATCGTTCCGGCGAAGAAGTTGATCTGCGAGTTCTGCAGAGTTGTCTTCTGGTGCCGGCATGACGTACGTCTCATATCGCAAGGTTCGTTGTCCAAGCGTGAGCCATATTGTCACGATTTCTTTTGACTCTCCAGCGAGTCGCACATACCAGCGAGGTTCTCCAAACGATGTCTCATCGCTGGTGCCTCGATCGATTGCAAGAACATGTTCGCCGGCTTCTGCGAACTCGTTGAGCCAGTTGTCGATCAGCGTGACAAGGTCAGCAACGTCCGATGGCGATTGCAGTTCGCTCATCGGCACTCCAACAGCCCTACCGAGCAAAGCTCGCTATACACCTCGTTCAGGCGAGATGCGGCCACCGTCCACGAGTAGTCGAGTGAGGCGACTGCGCCTGCCATCGACATTGAGGTTGCCATCGCCGAATCGGAGAGCACTACATCGAGTGCTTCGGCGAATGCGGAAGGTGTGCGGGAGTGAACGAGGATTCCTGTCACACCATCCTCAACGAGCGAAGTGAGACCCCCGACCGCACTTGCCACCACCGGAGTACCGCAGGCCGCAGCCTCAAGCGCAACCAACCCGAAACTCTCGCTTCTGCTCGGCACGACGATGACATCAGCAGCTCGATAAAAAGTCGACAGCAGGTGGTGTGGCTGTGGCGCAACGAAGCGAATGCGGTCGGATAAACCAAGTTCGTCCGCAAGTAAGCGCATTTCTTCTTCTTGAACATGCCCGTTCGATCCACTCGCTCCGCCAACGACCAACAAACGAGCGCGCGGTTCGTTCATGAGGGCAAGCGCACGAATCGCAACATCGGGTCCTTTGAGTGCCTGAATGCGTCCGGCGAACAACACCAGCCGGACGTCGTCATCCTCGCCGATGGCTTTGCGAGCACCGCAACGATCACCTGGGCCGAAAATTGCGTGTTCAACACCGGGCGACACAATAACCACTCTTCCCGCAGGCACTCCATAGTGTTCGATGAGTTCTGAGCGCTCCGCATCACACGAGACGCACACTGCGTCAGCACACCCAATCTGAGCAGCCTCCGCAGCTTCCCGGCAGCCAGGCTCGAGATCTCCACCGGCACCTTTTACTCGGGCAAGGGTGTGGAAAGTAACAATAAGGGGCACGTCGAAGCGGTGTTTGAGAGCATGCCCGACTTCGCCGCTCAGCCAATAGTGAGCATGCACTGCGTCAACTCCGCCACGGGCTTCAATATCGTCTACAACGGCCTCTGTAAATTCATCGATGATGTCGGTGAGAGCTTCTTTCGGCAAGTGATGCGGGCCAGCTTGCACGTGGACAACCCGATGCCCGGGCTCGACAACGACTTCTCGGGGAAGGTCAGCCGCATCGGCTCTGGTATAGACCACGCACTCGGTTCCTTGCTGAGCGAGCGCAGACGCCATTTCGCGCACGTACACATTCATGCCACCACTATCACCAACCCCGGGTTGAGCAAGGGGTGAGGTGTGGAGAGAAATAATCGCAACGCGCCGCTGCTTCTCAATCGTCACTAATAGCGAAACCTATCTACTGGGATTGACATTCCCGAACCCGCAGTTTTTAACTAGTTGTTCTCAGAATCGAGGAATTGGTCTACGTGGACCTCGCCGTCTCTGAATCGGCGCACAAGTTCGGCACCAAGAGCATCGATCTGTTCGAAGCGCTCACGCCGATCTGTTGAAATCTCTCGCTCAAAGTTGGAAAGCACATTCGTCAACGACGTGAGCTCGGCTGGGGTCAACTCTTCCCCTGATGAAAGGCGGTTGAACCCGTGCTCGGCGCAGAGTTGATCAAGTTGAACGGCACGAGCGTCATTTGCCAAATGGTCGTCATCGGCTCGCGGGGCACGGGATGCTGAGGAAGGCCCGGTGAGGTGCTGGGAGAGAACACGCTGCAGCTCACCGGAGAGGTCTTCGCTCGAGTTATCGCCTGACTGTCGAAGCTCAGCGGCAACGAGATCGAGGCGTGCCTGCGCTATCCGGCGAACATAGGAGACTGCATCATCTTCATGTTGCAAACGGTGTCGTTCGGCGCGTAGTTCGTCGAGCGATAGCGCTTGCAGATCGAGTTCAGAGGCCATCACATTCCTCCTGAGACCGGGGGGAGCACTGCGATTTCATCGTTGTCACCCACGGGGGTTGATTCATCTGCGTCATCACCATTCACCCAGATCCGACAGGTTGGTAGCACGTCAACAAATCTCTGCCCATATCGCACAGAGGCAGCTGCCATCACTTCGCCAACTGTGGCGCCATCAAGGTGATCGCTGCCGGTGCCTGCGGCTTCCCGGGCCGACGCAAACATACGAAGCAATGCCACGACGTAAATAGTAGGTGACGACACTCACATGACCGAGGAAGCGGCTCCAGATTTAGCGGGGCACGGGTACCATCAATAGCCATGCCAACACCTGTTCCAAGTTTGCTTGTCATTCGACATGGCCAAAGCCTGTGGAACGCCCTCGCTCGATGGCAGGGCATGGCTGATATCGATCTCAGTGATCTTGGCAAGGACCAGGCACGCATCGCAGCAACACATCTCGCTGAGAGTCCTCACGTATTTCACCAGATGTATGCATCAAACCTCGTTCGTGCGAGAGACACGGCATCGATTATCGCTGATCACCTCAACCTTGACGCTCCTAAAACAGACGAGCGTTGGAACGAGGCCGATGCGGGGCCGTGGCAAGGGCTCACACCCCAAGAAATCAAAGAGCGATGGCCTGGATTCCTTGAGCGGAATCGTCGACCCAATGGTTTTGAGCCGTACGACACGGTGGTTCAGCGGTCGCTTGAGGCTGCAACCGAACTTCTGGACTCGATCGAACCTGATCAGCCATCGATCGTCGTGACGCACTCTGGGGTCATTCGGAGCCTGCGTCGCCATCTCACTGGGGCGAGTGAACGCGCCCCAAATCTTGGTGGTTTGTGGCTCCACCTCGTGAGTGGTCGTGTGCGTCCTGGACATGACTTTGATCCCTTGAGTGCAGCCGAAGTTCGTGAATTTTCCGAGGGTCCGGGCCAGGTCACCTGACCCACATCGAGCCAAACGTAGACGTAGGCATCTCACATGGCTGCGTAAACGCAGGTGGCGGTAGCCTTCGAAAACGTGGGAACCGCAAAACGCGAACGCAAGAAAGCAAATAAAGCCGCTCGTCAAGTACGCGAGTTTCGTCAGCAACGCATTGACAACGCTCGTCGGCGAGCAACAAAGTGGGGAACGCTGATCGTCATTGCACTCGGTCTCGTCGTCGGCATCGCAGCTCTTGGCGGCGCGTTTTCAAGTGATGATGTTGTCAGCGACCTTGCCGGTGCGGAATCTGCCGCCACCGATAACTCAACATCACCCGATGGCACGATAGCAACCACCGAAACCGCAGTTGATTGCCCACCAGTTGATGGCTCGGCTGACCAGCAGCAAAGTTTCGATAGTGCTCCGCCGATGTGTATCGACAGCAATGCGCAATACTCCGCTGAGATCGTCACAAATAGAGGGACGGTCGTGGTTGAGCTCGACAACGAGAAAGCACCGCTCGCCGTCAACAATTTTGTGACGCTCGCTCGCTACCGCTACTTCGACGGTATCGAATGTCATCGCATCATCCCTGGCTTCATGGCGCAGTGTGGTGATCCAACCGCAACGGGCGCTGGTGGCCCCGGCTACACATTCGCTGACGAACTCCCTGAAGCCGGCGAATATCGGATCGGTTCCCTCGCCATGGCGAACAGCGGCCCCAATACGAATGGCAGCCAGTGGTTCATCATTACCGGTGAGACCGGTGTGAATCTGCCGCCGAACTACACGCTGTTTGGCCAGGTCACCAAGGGTCTTGACGACACTCTTCCGGCACTCGATGCCGCCGGTAACCCTGAATCAAATGGGGTTCCGCCTCTTGAGCAGGTGATCATTGAATCGGTGAGGATCACCGAGATCTAAGCGTCGCGTTTTAAGTACTCGGTCAGCGACCGGAGTGCCCGAACCCGCCATTGCGATCATCGCCTGAGAGTTCGTCAACCTCGTTCCATGTGACCTCGCCGACGCGCTGCAACACGAGTTGTGCAATGCGGTCGCCGCGTGTCACTTCGTAGTCGTCAGTTGGGTCGGTGTTGATGAGCACGACTTTCAGCTCACCTCGATAGGCCGAGTCGATGAGGCCAGGTGAATTTACGACCGATAGGCCGTGTTTCAGAGCTAATCCTGATCGTGGCAACACGAAACCTGCCCAGCCCAGCGGAATCGCAATAGCAATTCCTGTTGGCATGAGCACTCGCCCGCCTCCAAATGGAATGATGATGCTTTCTCGTGCATGGAGATCGATGCCGGCATCGCCAGAGTGGGCATAGGCTGGCAGCGGCATTTCTGGGTCGAGTCGTTCAACATCGATCCTGAGACCGTCAGCGCCGGTAGTCACGCGCCGCTCCCTCAAGGGGCTCTACTTCAAGCGTGACACCATCGATTGCCACCACTTTGATGGTGTCTCCTGCGTTGACCGGAGTGGCGCGGTTGGTTCGTGCGCGCCAGTCGGCTCCACCGACGTTGACGACTCCTTCAGGGTCAACGCTCTCAACAACGGTGCCTTCTGAGCCGACCATCCATTCGCGACCGATTGTTGGTGTAGCAAATCGTGTTCGGGTCATCGAAGGCATGCCAGCGGTGAATGCCAAGGTGACACCGCCGATGCCAGCGACGAGCGACAGCCATGTCGGGCGCAGCGATGCCCCCGGAACAGATTCGAACAGCCAGAAGCTGCCAATGATGGTAAGCACGATGCCAATTCCGGTCCACGTACGAGGCAGGCCAACTTGAACATCGACAGAAAACGCAACCATTGCAAGCACGATTAACGCAATTGCCCAGGAGCGTGCCGGGAGTTCTGCAATGCCGTAGCCGGCAAGGAGGGTTGACACTGCACCAACAAGCCCGGCGACGCCGACTCCAGCAGTGAAGAACTCAAAGATCAGCAGACCAAGCCCAATGAGCAGGAGCAGGTAAGCCACGGGCGGGCTCGCGACGGTATGAAGTAATTGATCGAAGAGACCGAGCTTCGAGAATCGAGGTGTTGCAATGGTGTTGCGTTGCACCGTGCCCTCATCGGACACCACCTCTTCAGTTGTGACCAAAGTGGTCACACCGTTGGAGTAGCCATTGAGGGCGTCAAGCATATTCGCAATCGTTGCAATACCCTCGTCGGATACGCGTTGATCGAGCACGCCGAGATCCCGTGCTTCACTGAGGCCAACAATGTCGCCGGCAAGCGGAGCAATGCGGGCTGCTCCCTCTTCGTTAGGCGCAATGATCCGTGGGTCAAGGGCGCCGATCTTCGCTCCTGGAGCCATCCCACTGACGTCGGCAACGGCAAGAAGGTGTGCCGAGGCACCTAGTAAATGAGCGCCTGTCGGACCCACCCAGACCGCTACGGGAATCTGCGAGTTATCGATCGCAGCCAACACTTCATCAATTTCTTCGTTGGTGAGCAGCGAGCCTTTTGAGTTCACCTGCAAGATGAGCGCCTGCGCCCCATTTGTTGCTGAACGTTCAACGGCGTTGATGATTTCATTCGCTACGACGTGATCGAGGAGGCCGTCGACCTGCAATACATCGACCGGTGCGACATCGTCGGCGGCTGATACCGCTGCCCCACCGAATCCAAGCACAGAGAGCAGGATTCCGAGAGCGATGACTAACCTGCGCACAAGTGCCTCCAGAAACATGTGAATGGTCGAATTTGCGATGAGCGATTCCAGCAACACGGTTGCCCCGTGGTTACTGCCTGATGGAACACTACCGACGGCAGAGCGAGGAGCGCGAGTGCTCCTCATACTTGGTAAGGGAGGGGTTGGACGAACGACCACCACTGCTCTGCTCGCTCACGGAGCCCACGCAGAGGGACTCAGGGTGCTCGTTGTCGCCATCGACGGCAAATCGTCACTTCACCGATTGTGTCCTGATCGGGTCGACGTTAGGTCAGTGTCGGCGGGTTCTGCGCTCGAGGATTACCTTCTTGACCAGGGTTTTGGGAACTTCGCTCGCCGACTTGCGCAGTCGGGGGTGATCGAAGTTGTTGGCGCTGCTGCGCCTGGAATTCACGATCTCGTGGTGCTCGGCAAAGTGAAACAATTCGCCAATGCCGGTCAACACGATGTCGTCATTCTTGATGCTCCAGCCACAGGTCATGCAACTTCGATGCTGTCGTCGGTTTCGGGGTTGCTTGACATTGTTGAAGGGGGTCCGATTCGTGAACAGGCCCTGGATGTTCAACGGCTGCTCATGGACGCTGATCGTTGTGGCGCTTTCATCGTCTCGACAGCGGAAACGACTCCAGTCAACGAGTCGATCGAGTTAATTTCCGCCATTCGCAGTATTGATGTTGCTCTCGCGGGAGCCATCGTCAATGCCGTTGAGCCTGACGAGATGCTCGTCAATCTGCCGGATAAAGAGCGTTCGCGCCTTCCCGCTGAAGTTGCAGAGGTGATTGATACGGCAATCGCCCGTCATCAACAGTCGCGTCACAACGTCGGCCGATTCATCGATGCCCTTAACGTCGGTGTGACGGTGGTCGAAAAACTTCCGACCGCCGACCTCAACCGAGATCT
>DLTS01000007.1:11364-11636 GCA_002501485.1 Acidimicrobiaceae bacterium UBA7830 | reverse complement strand
GCCCCACAAAGAATCCGTACTCAAAACCCGGGACAACCAGACCTCGACCATCAACCCGGATCTCTGCGCCCTGCGCCTCGCCTGAATCAATGAAGCCGACGATGCGATCACGACTTTCAGGGGTCACGACCGGGCCCATCTCACTCGACGCATCTCGACCGGAACCGACGGTAATCGACCGTGCCTGCGCGTCGACCTCTTCCATCAACCGGTCTGCCTCAGCGCCCACTGCTACAGCAGCTGAAATCGCCATACAGCGCTCACCCGCTGAG
>DLTS01000007.1:10673-11060 GCA_002501485.1 Acidimicrobiaceae bacterium UBA7830 | reverse complement strand
CATACAGCGCTCACCCGCTGAGCCGAACGCCGCCGCCGCAAGCTGCTCGGCAGCGAACTGCATATCGGCGTCGGGAAGCACAACCGCATGGTTCTTCGCTCCCCCGAGTGCCTGCACTCGTTTTCGATTCGCAGTTGCTCGGCCGTGCACATACTGAGCGATTGGAGTCGAACCAACAAATGAAACGGCAGCGACATCGTCATGATCGAGCAGTGCATCGACAGCAACTTTGTCGCCGTGCACGACGTTCAACACCCCGGGCGGAAGTCCGGCCTCTGCAAACCATTCGGCGAGCAACAGTGATGCAGATGGATCTCGTTCAGATGGTTTCAACACGAAGGAGTTCCCGCATGCGATTGCAACGGGGAACATCCACATCGGCACCAT
>DLTS01000007.1:0-10369 GCA_002501485.1 Acidimicrobiaceae bacterium UBA7830 | reverse complement strand
ACATCCACATAGGCACCATTGCAGGAAAGTTGAATGGCGTGATTCCGACGCAAACGCCAAGCGGTTGGCGGAAGGTGTATGAGTCGACTCCACCCGAAACCTGGTCGGAATATGAGCCTTTCGTCAATGTCGGCAACGAACACGCAAACTCAACAACTTCAAGGCCGCGCTGCACTTCTCCGGCTGCGTCCGACAGCACTTTGCCGTGCTCATCAGAGATGATCTCAGCAAGTTGAACAGCACGGCTGTTGACAATCTCCCGGAACGCAAACATCGTCTTCGTGCGAGCAGCAAGCGACTCTTCAGACCACAACTCAAATGCCTCAGCGGCTGAACGAACTGCATCATCGACCACGGTGCCGGTTGCGAGCACAACTTCGGCCTGCATCTCGCCCGTCGCCGGATTCCACACCGGCGATGTCGAGCTGTCGGCATCATGCTGCGGAGTGTTGCTGATCCAATGCGTAATGACACGGGTTGACATGCCAGCAGGCTACGCCCAATTACCTCACGCGTAACAGTGTGCAACTCCGGTGGTGTCGACCATCTGTCCAGTACGCGAGGATTTCGCCATGTCGAGCGCACCGGTAGTCGATATCGATCCGATTGCCTTTTGGGATGACTCCGCTCCCCCAACTCGTTTCGGCGGTTGGGCGTTTCGAGGCCCGCTCAACGTGGCGGTGAAGTGGAGCACTCCTTAAGAGACCGGCACGACACTTCTTCGCAGCGGCCAACCCTGCCGTAACATCGCACTCATGGCCTCACTTACAGAACGCGATGTTGAACAAGAGGTTCTCGAATGGTTTCACAAGACATGGGATCCTGATGCATCGCTCCTTGAGTGGAGAACTCAACTTGTTGAGTCGGGTTGGGCGGTTCCATCGTGGTCACCCCAATGGCATGGACTCGGCCTTCCGGCATGGGCAGACCGAATTGCCCATCGAGCAATACGCCAGGCCGGCGGTGTCGCAACGCCTCTCGGCGGAGGGATGAGCCTGGCTGCACCAACGATCTATGACCATGCTTCAGATGAGTTGAAGTCGAGATATCTCAGGCAGACACTCACCGGTGAAGTTACATGGTGCCAACTGTTCTCCGAGCCAGGCGCAGGCTCAGATCTTGCCGGATTGCGGTGCACCGCAATCCGCGATGGAGATGAGTGGGTGATCAACGGCCAGAAAGTATGGAACACGATGGCGCACGACGCCGACATGGCGATTCTCGTCGCCCGCACCGACTGGGACGTGCCAAAACATGCAGGTATTACCTATTTCTTGATCGACATGCGCCAGCCGGGAGTCGAAGTGCGACAAATCGTCGAAATGAACTACCACGACTCCTTTAATGAGGTGTTTCTGACCGATGCGCGAGTGCCGGCATCCGACGTCGTTGGGGAGATCAATGACGGATGGAAGGTCGCCCGCGGGACACTCGCACACGAACGTTCTTTCGCATCGATTGGCAACGTGTACTTCGCCCCGGATGCTGCCGGCCGAGTGATTGAGGAGGCAAAAGTCGAAGCGGCAGAGTTCAACAAAACTTATGAGTGGTATCCCCAACGCATGGGCCGTGCCGATCTCACCGTGCCGAGGGCCCAAGCACGGGGTGTCATCGATGATCCGAATGTCCGTCAAGAACTCATGAAACTGCGCAGTTTTCATCGTGCATCTGAATGGACTGCAGAGAGGGCCAAGGCAGCCCGTGCGCTCGGAAAGCCACCTGGGTCAGAGGGTTCAATCGGGAAGCTCGCTCTGTCACGAATCGCTCGAAACGCTAATCATGTTCATTCGACGATTGCAGGCGCTCGGGGAATGTTGAAGTCGGGACATGATCCGCTCGATGCAGTCGTTGCTGAAATTCTTGTCTCGACCCCTGCTCAGTCGATCGCAGGCGGAACTGATGAAATTCAGCACAATATCCTCGGCGAAAATGTTCTCGGACTGCCAAAAGAGCCGGCCACTGACCGAGATGTCGCATTTAAGAATGTAGGAACGTCATGAGTGGCTCAGCACTCAAAATCAACGACGCTCTCCGGGTGAGTATCGGTGATGACTTTGTTGCTGTCATCGAACTTGCAAAACCGCCGAACAACTTTTTTTCCATGGATCTCATCGGTGGGGTGGCCGAGGCACTCGAACACCTCGACACCGATGAACGGTGCCGCTCCGTTGTGCTGTGCGCAGAGGGGAAACATTTCTGCGCGGGCGCAGATTTTTCGACCGGCGACACTCATTTCACTACCGACGTCCTCTATGCCGCAGCCGTGAGAATCTTCCGCACGACGAAGCCAATCGTCGCCGCAATTCAGGGCGCGGCAATTGGTGGCGGGCTCGGTTTAGCGCTCTCCGCAGATTTTCGAATTGCGTCGCCTGAAGCTCGGTTCTCCGCCAACTTTGCTCGGCTCGGTTTCCACCAAGGGTTCGGCCTGAGCGTCACCTTGCCTCGCCTCGTCGGCACTCAAGCCGCTGCAGAGTTGTTATACACCGGTCGGCGCATTGGTGGAGAAGAAGCGGTGTCTCTCGGCATGGCAGATCGTCTGAGTTCACTCGATGACCTGAAGTCCTCTGCTCATTCGCTTGCGCGCGAAATCGCTATCTCTGCGCCTCTTGCCGTTCAATCGATTCGTAAGACACTGCGAGGGGCTCTGGCCGATGAAGTTGCTGCTGCGACTGACCACGAAGGTCAAGAGCAGGCATGGCTGCGCGACACCAGCGACTTCATGGAGGGGACATTGGCCATGGCGGAACGTCGAGAGCCCCGATTCAACGGCAGATAGCGAGGCCGTTCAGGCAGGTACCAACATTTCCGACTCACTACGGTGTCGGTATGACCGCAATCGATGACATTGCTGATGGAGTTGTTGCAGCGATCGCCGCAGGCGACAGCAAAGCACTCGCCGAGTTATATGCCGATGATGTAGTGGTATGGCATAACACCGACGGTATCGAGATGACCAAAGAACAGAACCTCGCGAGTCTTGATGCGTTGGCTGCAATAACAACCGAACGTTCGTTTAGCAATATCCGTCGTTACGAAATTGCTGGCGGCTTTGTCCAGCAGCACGTCATGCATCTCGACTGGGGTTCTGGGTCAGGCGATCTCCCCGCCTGTCTCGTCGTCAAGGTCGAAGACGGAAAAATCATTCGGGCAGACGAGTACTTTGACGGAGCGACCATCGCCACATTTGGAAGGTAACTCAATGAGCCTCTGAGGAAACTTTCTCTGCTCATATTGGCGGTCACCCTCTTCGTACAGAAAGTGTCGCTCTCTGAGAAATGAGGGGCGAACCTGAATCTGAGGAACAAATGAAGGCCTTGTTCAGTTTTATGGCCGCCGGAATGAAATGCGGACTTGATCTCATGGAATAGGTTGCTCCCGGTTCAGGCGGAGATGGTTTCGACCGCTCCGTAAGCCAAGAACTAGTTGCGAATCCCGTAGGCCCCGGTGACTAGCCCAGCCTCATCGACACCGCATGATCCAGAAGCGTAGAGGGAATTTTCACACCGGGCGTCAGCACGGCGCGCGTCGCAGGATCGACCCGTGCCTTCACCCCTGACGATAAAAACGTGATCGTTACCGTGCCATCAATCTCGAGCACGAGCCGGTGAGTTGGTTGGCCGAAACAATCGATTAGGTCCTCCGTCACGAGAGGGATGCCGAAGTTATCAGTCACTAGTCTTAGCCTTTCTGTCCAATGAGTATTCGTGAACGGGGCTCTTCGAGAGCGTCATCGCGAAGGTCAAAACCAGTAAGAGCTCGAGTGATCCGAAGTGCCGCCACTCGTGCACCCCACAGGTTTCCTGCCGCTGGACCCAACTCAATCGCTGCGAGGCGCCCTGTCAGATACATCGACCGGCGTCCGAGGCGGAGGTCCTGTCGAAGCACCGGAATACCATCAACCTGGCGGTTGACGTGATGTGCGAGTGCGGCGTCAGCGCAGAAGTGAGGGCGGGTTCCAGTTGCGAGCCAGCAACGATCGGCTTCTAATAGTTGACCAGAAACGCAGAGCTCCAACGCCCCGGTGCCAGAAATGTTTCCCGACTCTATCGAACCGACTACATGCGCGAGATGGCCGGCATCGATCTCCGATTCCAGTCTTTGACACATCCAACCGGGCATGCTCCCACCGCCTCGCGCCGATAGCACCATCTGGAAACGCCTTTCCGGATTCCGTTGGCGTTCGAAACCTTCCAAGAAGCGAGGGCCCAACCAACCAGGCTCCACATCGAAATTACGTTCAACAATTGGGCGGCGCGTCACAAGCGTCACTTGAGCCGATCTCTTGAGGGCACCAAGAATAAGATGGCCGGCACTTAGGCCTCCGCCGACTACCACGATGTGTTCACCGTCGAGTGACGGGATGTTTCGTAAATCGATTGTTGAAGAGTGCTTAATAGAGTCTGTACCAAGGGACTTCGTGAGCGGTTCTGGAGCAATCGGTCGTGCAGTGTTTCCTGCCCATACAACCTGTCGAGCTTGAAACGAACCGGACGAGGTCGTGACCCGATACCCGTGGCGTTCAGTTTGAATTTCCCCGACGCTCGCCGCGCACAACATTGAGTCAAGCTGCAACTGATCAACTAGTGCGGAGCAAAACGAATCAAATACCGATGTCAGCGGGGGGTCATACGGCAAATGTGATCGCTTCAGAGCATGGTCACTCGTGAAACGAGCGAGGGAACCTGGCCAAACATCGGGATGATGCACCATCGGGGAACGCAACACTCCTATTTCAAGACGGCCAAACTGTTCGCGCCAGGTGCTAAGCCACTGCCCACTCGGATCAACAACAACGATTCCATCCTTAAGTGAGGGTCTTGCCGTCAATAAATGCGAGACAACCGTGAGCGCGTGCGGCCCCGCTCCAACAACGCAAACCTCAGCATCACGCATTACGAACCGCCGTCTCTCGCTCCGACCACCACGAGCGAAGAAGCGATTCCGCTGCGTCTCTATCGCCAGGTTCAGCATCGGAAAGCAACATTTCAATTGCGGCACCGACCGAGGGCCCCGGTGGGATGTTGAGGATCTCCATGATTTCAGCGCCGCTCAATACCGGCTTTCTACGAGCCTCCGCATCTGAACGGGCAAGCTCTCGAATCCTTTCTTCGAGACGATCCACCTTCTCTTGAATCGCTTTCACTTTCTTCAGATTTCGGGTTGTGCAGTCGGCCCGAACCAAAAGATTTAGATCGCCAAGCAGTTCACCGGCATCGATGGCGTATCGACGAACTGCGCTGTCCGTCCAACTGTCACTGAAGCCCTTGAAGCGACCGCTCAACCCCACAAGTTTTGCAACCTGATTAGTAAGCAAGTCGTCAAAACCCATCTCTGAAAGTCGCTGAAGAGTAATTCGAGCACCCACCGTCTCGTGATGGCGGAACGTGACACCTCCTGGCCCGAACCGCCTCGTTGCCGGCTTTCCAATATCGTGCATCAGCGCAGCAAATCTCACTCTTAACTCGGGTGGGCTCGACCTTACGACTGCGAAGGTATGAGCAAGCACATCTTTGTGGTGATGAATCGGGTCTTGTTCCATCTGCATTTCGATGACCTCGGGAATCCACCGCGCAAAGAAGCCGTCTTCGACCATTGTCCAAAATTTTGGAGTCGGATCTTCGATAAGAAGAGCTGCGGTAAGTCGATTGCGCGCAGCACCTGCCCCATCAACAGTCTTCGCCTGCTCGATCGATCTCCGCGTCAAGATCACACCAACTCTCTTGAAAACACGTCAGCGATGACGAGACCGCCACTTGTTGCTCCATTTGCGAGCCGAACACCATCACGACTCCACTTGAAGGCGGTCACCTCACCGTCTAAACGAATGGAAATGCCCATCCACTCATGCTAGTGAGAATGATTCTTATTCCTGCAATCATGAGGGTATGTCATAAACCGCGACTGGTGAGAGGCCCGAAGAACTGGTTTTGCCTCAGCTTTGTTCAGCGCTTCTCGCACCAGCGCCCGCGGTTTGAAGCGGTAGAGAGGCTGCAGCCGAGAGGAGTCCTCCGACGACGATAAGCCACCAAATTCGGTCAAAACGGGCAATCACTTCTGTAGCGTCGTCTAGCTGCCCGCTGAGGAACGCCACAGTGAGAGCAACCCCAAACGTGGCCCCAAACTGTCGGACAGCTTGATTGAGCCCCGAGCCCACACCAACCCGGTTTTGCGGTAGCGCTTGAGCGATGGTGCTTGATAGCTGTGGAATCAATAATGCGACGCCGAGAGCGGTGAGCAACATAGAGGGCAAGTAATCAACAAGATAATTCGGTTCAGCACCAAGCATCACGATTCGGAGTAGACCCGACAACGCAAAGAGCAGACCACCAGCAACCAACAGCGGGCGCTGCCCTACAACCGTCGCAAGTTTTCCTGCCCTCGGTGCGAGTAGCGCCACCAATGTCGGGCCGGGAGCGACACCGAATCCAGCCGCAGTTATCGACCACCCCCACACATCGGTGAGGAACAGTACCGAGCCGAAGAACATCGCTGCGAACGCGCCCCCGTAGACGAACATGGCAGTATTCGCCCACGCAACGTTTCTGATCCCAAAAAGATCGAGGTCAAGGGCAGGCCTCTCGCTACGACGCTGATGAAACCAAAACACCGTCAATAACACGCCACCAGCTATCAGCGACGTAAGGGTGCGATTATCTGCCCAACCCCAGTCTTCGCTTTGTACAACGCCGAGCGACAGCAGTGCCGCGGACCCTGCGAATAAGACCACTCCACTCAATGAGGGGATCTTCATGGTCTCATCACGAGATTCCCGAAGAATTATCCGACCACCCCAGACGGTGATCAAGCCAACAGGCAAGTTCACGAGGAATACCCACCGCCAGTTCGCAGCATCAACAAGAACAGCTCCCAGCGAAGGACCAAGAGCTCCGGCTACACCGCCGATTCCTCCCCAGATAGCTACCGCCACCGGAAGTTTTTCTCGCGGAAAGGCGCGGATGACGAGGGCAAGCGAACTTGGGATCAAAACAGCGGCGCCGACACCTTGCGCAACACGGAACAGAATTAAAACGATTGGGGATTGAGCGGCCGCGCATAGTAGCGAGGCACAAGTAAAAAGCAGTGACCCAAAAAGAAATGATCGTTTGTGACCGACTCGATCTGCAATCTTGCCGGAGGGCACGACAAGAGCCGCAAATGCAATCGTGTACGCGTTGATGACCCAGGACAGTTGAGTCGATTCTGCCGACGGGAATGAGCGCACGATGTCCGGGAAGGCAACGAACAGAATCGATGTGTCGAGAAACGTGGCAAATACTGCAAGGCCGCTTAACAGTAATGTCCGCCACGCAGCCTTCTCGTCGATAATGGGCGGCTCAGTTGAGTCCACAATTCACCAACATTCCTTGGTCACCTGCTCTGAGAACGAGCTTTCTGAGGGCCATTCGAACACCCTAGGCCGAAACCCTTCCTGCCGAAGATGCCAGACCCATCAGAGCAGAACGAACTCATCGGCTAACGTTCGCACTCATGAACGGATCGTCGCTGACTTCATCTGCGAACGAGTCTGCCGCCGTGCGTTCGATGGTGGTAGAAGCAGTTGAGGCCGCAGCAGAACTGATGAGCCGCCCCTCAGTTGGCGCGGCGTGGGATAACCCATCGGCGCTCGCAGGCATGACCGTCGGCGGTTTAGCAGCTCACCTTGTACGAGCAGCCGGCGCCACCATCGCTTATCTCGACCGCACGCCGGTCGACGCCGAGCCAGAAGGTGATCTGCTTACACCGGTCACGTACTTTCATGCCGCATTGGACTCACCCATACACGAGCAGATCAAACAGGTTTCAGAGGACGAATCAGCAATCGGCCATCAGGCAACAGCAGCCAAGTGCGCCGAACTTGCGGCCAAACTCGGTCGACGACTAGGAGATGAACCGGCTGACCGTCTCATTGGAGCACTAGGTGGCCGCATGCTGACCCTCGACGACTTCTGCCGCACGCGACTGATTGAAGTCCTGCTCCATCTCGATGATCTATCGGTCAGCGTGGGTGAGCGACGACCTGAGACCAACCCGTCAGGGGTTGCCGTTGTGATCGACATTGTCGGCGGCATCGCCCGCCATATCCATGGGGACTGGAAGGTCGCCTACGCGCTCGCCCGTTCGGAACGAGTTGGCGACCCACCAGTGTTTCCGGTGTTCTGAACTCGGGTTGGTGGGCGCAAAGGGACTCGAACAACGGGGACGCAAGCAAGCAAGGACTCCGTGAGGCGTTCCGCGAATCAGACAGGGAAGTCAAAGACCAGACAATGGGGCGCTGGCTCAACCAGTTGCAGAACCACGGTCAGAACGAAACCTACTGGAACAGCAACCGAACCAGATGGCGAATCATTAACTCTCCTTAAACACCGGCCTTCGGAGAGATGAGAACAGATTGCTACTCAGATGTTTGTTCCTCGGCTGCCTTCTTCTTCCTCCTCTGAAGGTAGGTGGCGAAGACAGCGCCAATAATTCCATAAATCATTAACTGCCAAAAGGTTCCCATATGAACCACCATACCCAACACCAAGAAAGAGGAAGAAAACAGTTGACAACCATTGAACGGGACATAGAGACCGCTTCTGGGTCGGGGCAACAAGAGCCACCTAAAAAGAAACGGGTCTTTGACGGATCACTCCGTTACCACGCCCTGACCCGCCGAGAAATCTCTCGCCAATCGTTTTTGGGTCAGAGGTACCGCCTACCCCGCTGCTTGCAAAGTACCTGTCAAGACTTTCGCTCTGCTATTTCCTTTGTGCGTTGCAATCCAAACATCAACGCCCCTGAGAAAACAATAAAGAATATGACCGCTCCAAATCCGAAAAGTGCCCCCTGAGACATATCTACTCCTTGCGATCCGAGTCAGACGAGATAAGGAAGTTACCCAAAGCGAGGATCGACGGCACCCAGACCCCTACAAAGATTCCGTTAAGGCGGTCGTCGATTGACGCGTCATTCTGAAAATACAGCCAAACGCTCATGGCAAGGCTCGCTGCCGCTGCGAGCAGAGTTGTAACTCGGAGGATTGTGGTCGAGTTCATAGAACGACCGTAGCAGTCATCGGACGACAGAACGGGGGACCCCGTGAGCCTTGAAGTCAAGGTCACTAAGAGCACTAGTCGTCCACGTGTTCCGAGTCGTTCCGCTCTTACCTCAGGCGTAATACCAGAAAAGTGTGAAGGATGGAATCGTCATCCTCCCTCCGAGCGTCGTGTCGTAACTGATGCACCATTGCCAAATTGCATACCAGTCGAAACCAACACCCTCATACAGGGCGCTATCGGAGACGAGCTTTACTTCGAATTCGACCCGTTCCCCGTATCTCGAACCGAGATTGGCGTGAAAGGTCCGTGGTCCTGTGTTGACGTCAAACTGTGTCACGTAAGCCGACGTTCCCCAGAGGCGCTGCCCCATATATGTAACGGGACTCTTCTTGAGTCGCTCGACTTTGAAAAGTTTTGGCTAAAAAGATAGAGATGACTCAACCCAACAAATCTGAACGCGCAGTGAGCAACGACGCTGAGGTAGAGGACCGAAGGCTTGAGCGAATCGCAACTGTGTTGCTTGGTCTGGGCGCCATTCTTATTGCGTGGGGTACTTACCAGTCGGCTTGGTACGACGGACAAAAAACGACTGATCTCACAAACTCGGTCCTCGCAGCCACACAGTCAGTCGATGCTTTCCAGGTTGCGGATACGACAAGAGCATTAGACCAGATGCTTTTGATTGAGTTGCTCGCATCCGATATCTGCGGGAATAGCGAAAATCTTAAAGTCTGCGAACAGCTTTCGAATACTCTCTCAAATGAAGGAAGAGAAGAAGTCGAGGCTTGGCTGGCAGGCGACGAGGCTTCAATTTTTAATGCAAACCGAAGATACCGACGTGGTGGGGACGAGCTGATCGCAGACTCCCGAAAGTACTTCGAAGAAGCCCAACTATCAGATGAAACCAGCAGCGATTACAGCCAGGCGACGACATTCGTATCCTTGTCGCTGTTCTTCGCAGGTATTTCTCTCGTCATCTCGAGAAGCAAGGCGCGTAAAGCTCTGCTTGCTCTATCTTCAATCTTCATTCTGGGACCTCTTGTCTTCATGGCGACTCTCCCAATTGCTTAGTCACGGCGCTTTTCGTCTCATGACTTCGTGGGGCTTAAACGTCGACCAGTAGGGTCCAGCCATGCGTCTACTCAAAAAGTCTGCTGCTTTCCTGATCGTTGCAGCCATGGCGGCATCGGGCGGGGCGTCGACCGTGTCTGCTTCTACGACGATCGATCAGCTCGGATCCGACATCGATGGCGAAGCCGGAAGTGCGTCGGGATTTGGGATGTCGTTGTCATCTGACGGCACCACCATTGCGATCGGCGGGTATCTCAACG
>DLTS01000094.1:12308-12587 GCA_002501485.1 Acidimicrobiaceae bacterium UBA7830 | reverse complement strand
CGTGTCACCAAAATCATCAAGTGAGGCAATGAGTCATGGCAAAGTCAGACAAGCGGGTGAAAGTCACCCTTGAGTGCACCGATTGCAAGCGGCGCAACTACATCACGATGAAGTCGAAGATCAACGATCGCGAACGACTCGAGATGAAGAAATACTGCAATTTTTGCCGTCAGCACGAGCTTCATAAAGAGACCCGCTGATCTGGCTCTGCAACTGATCGGGAGACGGCTGGTACGCTGACCGTCCCTTTAAGGGCAGTAGCTCAGTTGGTAGAGCATC